>DATLGO010000005.1 GCA_035540375.1 Candidatus Thermoplasmatota archaeon | reverse complement strand
GGGTGTAGCGCCAGCCTTCATCCTCGTTGTCCGCTGTCTGGTTGCGGTACGGCTCGGGGATGTCGTCGAACATGAAGCGGCGGCCCTGGCTGTTCAGCAGGATGCCTCCCTCCCCGCGGACGCCCTCGGTGACGAGGATGCCCTGCACGCTGGGCGGCCAGATCATGCCGGTCGGGTGGAACTGGATGAACTCGAGGTCCATGAGGTCCGCGCCGGCCTCGTAGGCGAGGCCGTAGCCGTCGCCGGTGTACTCCCACGAGTTCGAGGTGACCTTGAACGCCTTGCCGACGCCGCCGCAGGCGAGCACGACGGCCTTGGCGCGGAACAGGTGCAGCTTGCCGTCCTGGCGCTCGTAGGCGAGGGCGCCCGCCACCCGGTCGCCGTCCTTGAGGAGGCGCGTGACGACGGTCTCCATGAAGACCTCGAGGTTGGGCGTGTGCACGGCCTTGTCCTGCAGGCTGCGGATGATCTCGAGGCCCGTGCGGTCGCCGACGTGGGCCAGGCGCGGGTAGGTGTGGCCGCCGAAGTTGCGCTGGTTCATCCAGCCGTCCTTCGTGCGGTCGAAGACGGCGCCCCACATCTCGAGCTCGCGCACGCGCGCGGGCGCCTCCTTCGCGTGGTGGACCGCCATGCGGTAGTCGGCGAGGTGCTTCGATCCGCGCATCGTGTCGCGGAAGTGGACCATCCAGTTGTCGCGCGCGTCGGCGTTCGAGAGGGCCGCCGCGACGCCGCCCTCGGCCATGACGGTGTGCGCCTTGCCGAGGAGAGACTTGCAGATGACCGCGGTCTTCTGGCCCATCGTCGCGGACTCGATCGCCGCGCGGAGGCCCGCGCCGCCCGCGCCGACGACCACGACGTCGTGGACGTGCGTGTCGAAACGATCCATCAGATCAGCCTCACGTCGTGGATGATGCCCATCGAGAGCAGGCGGACGTAGACGTCCGCGAACCAGACGCTGAAGAGGGAGACCCACGCCCAGAGCTGGTGGCGCTCGTTGAGCGAGGTGACGCGCTTCCAGATCGACAGGCGGGCCTGCGAGACCGAGTCGCGCGTGAAGCAGTCCAGCTCCCCGCCGACGAGATGGCGGAACGAGTGGCAGCCGAACGTGTAGAAGCTGAGGAAGAGCGCGTTGAGCGTCAGCACGATCGTGCCGACGCCGACGCCGATCGAGTGGCCGCCGTCGGCCGTCGGCTGGTCGAACGCGAGGACGGCGTCCCACCAGAGGAAGGCGACGACGACGATCGTGAAGTAGAGGAAGAAGCGGTGGAGGTTGTTCAGATACCACGGGAACGAGGTCTCGCCGTGGTAGACGCCCTTGTGGGGGATGGAGTTCAGGCTGAGGTCCTTGATGGAGCAGCCCGGAGGGTCCCAGAAGAACGAGCGGTAGTACGCCTTTCGATAGTAGTAGCACGAGGCCCGGAAGCCGAGCGGGATCCAGAGGATGAGGAACGCCGGCGAGAGCCAGGGGAACGGGGAGGCGAGGAGGGGGGAATAGAGCGGCGACAGGTACGGGTGGTGTTCGTAGTGCGCGCCCTGGAGCGCGGCCCAGAACGCGTAGAGGCCGAAGGTGCCGAGCACGCCGACGACGAGCGTCGGCTGGACCCACCACGGGAGGGTGAACTTGCCCGTCGATTCGCGGGTCGTGATCTCGCCGGATGCGGTGGGGCCTGCCATGGCGTCGACTCCCGAGCGTGGGTCGAATTGACTCCACCTATATGAAGCGTCCGACCGGGGCTCGCGCGCCTGTTTTCTCGACGATTTCGCAGGGCGGGACGCGGCGAGGAACGCTTCGTCCATACTGTCCATGCACGTACCCACGGCCGGCCGGACGCGACGCGCGCGGTCGACCCTCGCCTTGTACCACAACGGGGAACCCGGGGCGGGCGAACCGCGGGGCGTGCGCTCGAACATGCTGCGTCTCGCGCTCCTCGCCCTCGCGGCCATCCTCGCCGCCGCCGCGCTCCCGCCCGCCGCCCCGGGCGCCGAGGACGGGGCCGACGCGTACCGCTACACGTTCCGCTTCGAGAACCTCGCCGAACGCCTCGATCCCCGCCACGGCTGGACGGCCGATCGCGCGTCGTCCTCGTTCGACCTCCAGATCCGCGCCGCGGACGTCGTCGCGGTCACGTTCTTCCTCAACTGGACGGACGACGAGGGCGCGAACGACACCCTTCGGCTATCCGCGCGCGAGCCCGGCGGAACCGCCCATGGCCCGGTCGGCGGGGCGGCCGCGCGCGGCTCCATCGCCCTGCGCGTCCTCGGCGACGAGCGACCCGACGGCCCCGTCGTCATCGACGCGAAGGACGAGGACGAGGCGTACCGCAAGCTCGCGGCGCTCCACCCGCCCTCGCGGTGGGCGACGGGCGTCTGGAACGCGACCCTCCGCGTCGACGCCAAGGGCTCGACGGTGGGGGGCGTCATCCCGGTCGCGGATCCGGGCAACGACTGGGATCTCACCGTCACGTACCGTTACCGCCAGGCGCTCCTCGTCGACGTCGAGCCCCTGGGCCCCGGCGAGGCGCCGCCGGACGACGAGCCGCTCCCCAACGGAACGGGCGACGACCACCCCTTCAACCCGGACCCGGAGGCGCTGACAGAGGTGCGCTACCCGACGTTCTGGGAGACGCCCGAGGCCGAGGCCGGCGTGATGCTCATGTCGGCGGGCCTCGGCGTCGCCGCGGCGCTCCTCGTCGCGGGCCGCATGGGTCGCGCCTCGCCGTTGCGCAAATGATCACCCGATCCACTTGCCGAGGACGACGGCGGCGCCCTTCGGATCGAGCGGGAGCGCGATGGGCTCGCGACCCTCGACAGCGAGACGCAGCACGTTGTCGAGCGGCGCGAGGTTCGCGCGCGGGCTGAACTCGGCCATCCGCGCGACCGTCACGCGCCGACCGTCGGGGAGTCGCGCGCGCAAGGCCGGCATCGCGAGCCCGAACCGTCCGTGGGCCCGCACGCTCGCGCCGCGCTCGACGAGCGCGGCGTGCGCGGCGTTCAATGCGGGGAAGAGCGACGCGTTCATGCGCGTGAGCACGAGCGCGACGACGGCCGCGAGCGCGGGCGGAAGCAGGAACACGAGCGGCAGCGGCGAGGGGGGCGCGCGCAGCGCGAGCGCGAGGCCGAGCGCGAAGCCGAGGACGGCCGGCGCGATCGCCGCGGTGCGCCAGTGGTAGGGTCCGCTCACGCGGGCTCGACCTCCACGTCGGCCTCGGCGAGGTGACGGCCGCCGTCGACGAGGGCGAGGCGCCACGTGCCGGGCGTCGCGAACGCGACGCGCGCGGAGAGGACGCCGGGATCGTCGGGCGCGGGCGCGAGCGTCGTCGTGACGGAGGGGCCCTCGGGCGGCGTCGCCTTGAGGGCGAGGCCCCGCGGCGGCGCGCCGTCCTCCGCGTCCACGTACCACGCGACCCGCGCTTCGCGTTCCGCGACGAGCGCTCGCGGGAGCTCGAGCGTCGAGCGCACGCCGTCCTTCGCGAACCGGCCGAGGGTGCGGAGCGGCAGGTCTCGCGCCGTCTCCTCCGGGAGGACGACGTCGACGAGGGAAACCTTCATTGGAATATCCTCGCGCGGCCGGTCGAGCGCGGGCCACGTCGCGACCCGGCCGATGGCGCGCACGACCTCCATGCCTTCGACGACCTGACCGAACACGGTGAATCTCCCGTACGCCTCGGAGACGGCGCCTTTCGGATCCTTGAGGTGCGGCTGCGGGAATTCGCACACGAAGAACTGGCTCGTCGCCGAGTCCGGGTCGAGGTCGCGCGCCATGCCGAGGGCGCCGGCCGAGAAGAAGTACGAGGCGTTCGTCTCGAGCGGCACGGTCGCGTCCGATCCGCCCTGCCCCGTTCCGGTCGGATCGCCGCCCTGGATCACGAAATGCCGGACGACGCGGTGGAAGAGCGTCCCGTCGTAGAATCCGCGCCGCGCGAGATCCTCGAAGTTCGCGACGGTCTTCGGCGCGGCCTCCGGGTAGAGCACGAGCGTGAACGACCCGAGCGCGGTCTCGACGCGCGCCCCGCGGAACGTGACGGTGCGCGGCGCGTCGGGGGCGTCGAGGGCGGCCGGGGGCGCGAGGCATCCCGCAAGCGCGGGCGCAAAGAGCGCAAGGACGACGCCGGCCGCGAGCGGTCGCATGGCCGCCCATCGCGCGGGTCCCACAAACGCCTTTCGACCGCCCGCGGTCTATTTGTGGGGGAAGCCTCTCGTGGCGACGTGGCGCGGCCGCTGACCCTGCTCTACGTCGCGACGTTCCTCTTCACGCTGATGCAGGGGGCCGGCCTGCCGCTCATCCCGCAGCACCTGAAGCTCACCTTCGGCGCGGGCCTCTTCCTCGTCGGGCTCGTCTCGGGCGTCTTCGGCGCGATGCAGATCTTCCTCCGCCTCCCGCTCGGCGACGTCACGGACCGTCGCGGCCGACGCTTCGGCCTCTTCGCCGCGTTCGGGACGGCCGCGGTCTCGGGCGCTTTCTACGTCCTCGCCGCGTCGCCCGCGTGGCTTGCGGCGGCGCAGGCGCTCTTCGGCTTCGCAAGCGGCATCTTCTGGGTGTCCGCGAACGCGTATCTCTTCGATCATGCGGCGCCGGGGGAGATCCACGCCGCGACCTCGAACTACGCGATGGCGCTCGGCCTCGCGTTCCTCGTGGGCCCGCCGCTCGGGGGAGCCGTCGCGGACACCTACGGCTTCGCGGTTGCGCTCCTCGTCTTCCCCGTCGCGGGTCTCCTCGGGCTCGGCCTTGTCGCCCTCATGCCCGAGGCCGCTCGCCTTGAAGGTCCCCGCCCCGAAGGCAGCGTCGGCGTCCGCGCGCGTCGGCTGCTGCGCCACCCCGACCTCATGATGAGCGTCGTCGGCACGCTCGCCTTCAGCACGCTCTTCTCGACCCTGAGCGCGTTCTTTCCCGTCTACCTCGTCGCGCTCGGCTTCGGCGCCTTCCTCGTGGGCGTCCTCACCGCGGTTCGGCAGGTGGCTTCCACGGCGACGCGCTCCGTCATGCCGCGGCTCCTCGCCCGTTTCGGCGCGCGCAACGTCATCGTCGCGGGCGTGGCCGTCTCCGCGGCGTTCGTCGCCCTCACGCCGTTCCTGACCGACCCATGGGCGCTCGCCGCCCTCTCGGCCGCGACCGGCCTCGGCATGGGCGTCATGGTGCCCGCGAACCTCACGCTCATCGCCGGGGCGGCCCCCGCCGCCGAGCGCGGCCTCGCGAACGGGCTCTATGGCACGGCGCTCGGCGTCGGGTCGAGCGTGGCGCCCCTCGCGTTCGGGTACGCGGGCGCGACATTCGGCGCCGCCGCGCCGTTCTGGCTCGCGGCCTTGACGGCGCCGCTCGTCATCGCGCTCGGGTGGAATCGCGCGAAGGCCGCGGGGCCCGCCGCACCCGCGCCCGGATGATCACAGGTCGCGCGCGAAACCATCGAGCGCATAGAACGCGTCCGCGTCGGCGCGCTCGGGCTCCTTCGCGTCGCCCGCGACGACGGCGAGGAGCTTTCCGATCGTGTCGTCGTTCACGGCGCCGTAGCCCTGGAAGTAGTAGCGGACGAGGTCACTCGGCACGAGTCCGGCGCCCGCGGGGAGGGTCATGTGCGAGCCGATCGATCCGTCGCAGGCCGCGCCGTCGCGCGGCGTCGCGCGCGGCGCGGGATCGGCCGTGCGGAAGAGCGCCCGTACGAGCTCGTCGACCGTGAGCTGGCCGTCGCCGAGCGGCCCCGCCGCGGTGGGCGAGCCGGAGGCGAGCGCGCCCGCATGGGCGACGCGGGGATCGCCCAGGATGGACCGCGCCTCGAGGATCGCGCGCGCGGCGGCCCCCGCGACGAAGGGCGTCGCGCCGCTCGTGCCCGACGCCTCGTTCGCGACGCGGTCCACGCTGCGATGGCCCGCGCTCGGCGAGCCGCACGCGTCGGCGACGACGTGGGGCACCGAGCCGCTCCACGGTGTGAGCTTACCGTTGTCGTGGCCCCCGACCGCGATGACGCCGGGCGCGCCCGCGGGCGTGCGTATCCACGTCGGCTCGCCGACGCCGCCGAGGATGCCGGCAAGCCCGTTGCCCGCCGCGGCGAACACGAGCTGGCCCGAGGCCGCGGCCTTCGCGTAGGCCGCGCGCGTCGCGCTGTCCGTGGCGCCGATGCTCACCCAGGAGTTGGACTGCACGTCGATCCAGGGTTGAGCCGCCGCCCAGGCGCCGCTTGCCGCGCCGATGCCGCCGATGACGACGAGATGGCACGCGGGACAGGCGCCGACGGTGTTGCCGACGGCGCGCGAGGCGGTCATGGTCCCGTGCCCGTTCTCGTCGAGGCCCGGAATGACGTCGTCCTGCGAGAGGGAATCGTCTTCGGGCGCGATGGAGATGAGTCCGACGATCTTCGTGCCGGGAATCCAGTACAGCTTCCCGCGCTCGACCCGTTCCCAGACCTCCGCGTCGGCCGCGAGCGCGCCGTCGTAGGAGCCGCCGTCGAGCGTGAGCGGGAGCGCCTCGGCGTCCGCGGGATAGCCCGCGATGTACTCGCTCGGGTGCCGGCGGGAGTCGGGCGCGTCCGATCGGAATTCGAGGTGGTAGGGATTGACGCCCGTGTCGATGACCGCGACGACGGCGCGCGCGACGGGCGGAAGGAGCGGAGCCTCGTTCGGGTCCACGGGCGGCGAGGAGGGCGACGACGGGCCGGGGCGCGTCGGCTGGGACGGACCCGGCGTCGACGGAGGCGGGCCTCCCGGAGGAGGCGACCCGCCGGGGGGATCCGACCCCTCGTCCGGGGGCGCGGGCGCGCCCAGGCAGCCAGCGACGAGCAGGACGGCGGCGAGGAGCAGGGCGGCGGGGGCGCGGGGAGCCACCTTCCTGGGTCCGATGTCTCGTTTCATGACCTTTGCGGTGGAGGCGTTGAACCGAGGACGTGGAACCGCAGCAGACCGTCCGGCCCCTCTTCGATCGCCACGGGCGCGTCGATCTCCGGCGCGCCCGAGGCGAGTAGCGCCATCGCGCGCGTCCCGTCCGGGAGCGCCACGAGGCCGACGACGCGATCCGGCTCGAACCCCGCGGGGGGGATCGCGATCTCCGTGAAGCTGAGGAGCCGCCCGTTCACGCCACCGCCTCCAGGAGCGTGACGAGGACGTTGTTCCCGAGACCGCCGATGTTGTGCGCGAGCGCGCGACGCGCGCGATCGGCCTGCCGCGGCCCCGCCTCGCCCCGAAGCTGACGGACGAGCTCGGCGACCTGCGCGACGCCCGTCGCGCCGACCGGATGGCCGCGCGCCTTGAGCCCGCCGCCGAGGTTCGTCGGGAGGCGCCCTCCGAGTGCGGTTTCGCCCGCGCGGAGCATCGCCGCGCTTTCCGCGACCGTGGCGAAGCCGAGGTCGGCGAGGTTCGTGATCTCGAGGAGCGTGAACGCGTCGTGCGTCTCGAGCACGTCGACGTCCCGCCGCGACCAGCCCGCGCGCGCGAAGGCCTGGTCCGCGGCGAGGCGCGTTGCGCGGAAGCCCGTGAGGAAGTCGTTTCCCGGCCGCTCGGCGAGGCTCAGCGTGTCGGTCGCCTGGCCGAGTCCCGCGACGCGGACGCGGGACGGGCGCGCGGTGACGAGGAGGGCGGCGGCGCCGTCCGACATCGGGGCGCAGTCGAAGACGCGCAGCGGGTCGGCGACGAGAGGGGAGCGGAGGACATCCTCGACCGAGACGGGCTTCCGGAATTGCGCGTCCGGATTGCGGGCGCCGTGGGCGTGCGCCTTCACGGCCGCGAGGGCGAGGTCCTCGCGTGTCACGCCGTGATCGCGCATCGCGCGCCGCGTCATGAGCGCGACGAGCGCGGGCATCGTGAGCCCGTAGCGGCGTTCGCGCGGATCGATCATGTCGGCGAGGACGCGGCTCGCGACGTCGGTCGGGACGCGCGTCATCGTCTCCGCCCCGACGACGAGGGCGCGCTCGGCGAGGCCCGCGCCGACGGCGGCGACGGCCGCGTGCAGGGCGGCGGCGCCCGAGGAGGGGGCCGTCTCGATCCGGGTCGCGGGCGCCGGGACCGTGCCGATCGCGCCCGCGATCCACGCGGCCGCGTTCGCCTGACCCGCGAGGCTTTCCGGGAACTGGGTCGCGACGAAGAGATGGTCGATGTCGCCTGCCTCGAGACCCGCGTCGGTCAGGGCCGCCGCGGCCGCCTCCCGGGCAAGGTCGGCAAGGGATCCCTCCCGCCGGCCGAACCGGGCGACACCCGCGCCCGCGAGGAAGACGTCCATCGGGCGGCAACCCGTCCCCTTCCTCTAATATCCGTCGAAGCGGATGGTCCACGGGCTCACGCGAAGCCTTAAGCGAGCCCAATGTGTGAGCGCGATCGAGATTCCCATGCCGAGCACCCTCCGCACGATCACGCTTGCGCTCGCCATGGCCGTCGCGGCCGTCGCCGCCGGCTGCATCGGCGCGACCGAGACCGTGGACCCGCCCTCGCCGTCGATCCCGAGCACGACCGTCGATCCCGGAAACACCACGATCAACGAAACGGTCCCGGACCCGAACGTTCCGCTCGGCGTGCACCCGTTCACGGGCAAGACCGCCGGCGCGGGCGCCGCCGACTTCTGCTTCAACTCGGCGGACGGATCCGCCTCCTCCGAAGCGATCGAGGTCAAGCACCCGAACGCGAGCGCCCGCGTCGAGGTCGCCTACAAGGCGGCTGGTACGGGCGTCGGCCGGTCCGGCAACACGATCCAGGTCTCCGTGGTCAGCGATGATTTCGCGCCGCTCGGAACCAAGGCCGGTCCGTCGCCGATCGTGATCGACATCGAAGGGGCGAAGATCGGCACATCGCCCCGGATCCTGATCTACACGTACGTCTGCGAGGGCGTCGCGACGGATCAGCCGTGGACCGGCGCCGTCTCGTTCTGGTCGGACGCGATCCCCGCCAACTTCACCGCTCTTGAATCGTAGGATGGAAACCCCATGACCCACCGCACCACCTTCGCCTTCGCCGCGCTCTCGATGATCCTCGCGGGCGCGTTCGCGGGCTGCATCGGATCGAAGACCGAAACGGAAGACCCTGCGACCGGGCTCGATCCCGCAGGCGACCTCGCCGCGAATGCGACGGCCCCGAAGGTCGAGACGTTCAAGGGCAACCTCGTGGGCGGCGGCGCCTGCGGCGTGGCGACGTACAACCTGCCCGACGCGAAGTTCATGAACGACTTCAGCGTCCCGAAGAACACGACCGCCGCGCGGTTCGAGGCGGCCTTCAAGCCGTCCGGGCCCACCGTCCAGGAGTTCTACTACCGCGTCGAGAACACCGAGGGCAAGCTCATCAAGAGCGCGAAGGGCGCGACGTCGCCGCTCGTCGTGGACCTCGAAGCGACGGACCTCAAGGGCCTCGGCACGGTCCGGTTCCGCGCCTGGGTCTGCGGCGCCTCGGCCTCGCAGCCGTTCGACTTCGCCGTGTCCTTCTTCCAGGATGCGATCCCGTCGGGCTACACGGCCTTCAAGGCCTGAGCCCCGCCATCCCGGGGCGCCCCGTGCGGGCGCCCCGCGCTCCTTTTCAGCGCTCCGCGCGACGGATGCTCACGAACGCGTTGTAGTCGGGCACGCCCGCGATCGGGTCGTATTTCCTCGGGATGAGCACGTTCGCCTCGGGCCAGTAGGCCTGCACGTGCCGCCGCGCGATCGGACCCGCGCGCGCCGTCGCGCGCAGGGTTCCCGTCTCGTTCGAGAGGATGACGTCATCGCCGTCCGCAAGACCCAGGTGCGCGAGGTCGTCCGCGTGGAGGAACACGTCCTCGCGGTCGCCGTTCCTCAGCAGGTAATCCTTGTCGCCGAAGACGATGCTGTTGAACTGCTTCCCGCGACGCGTCGTGAGAAGGAAGCGGCCCTCGGGCACGAGCCGCGGAGGGAGCGCGACGACGCTGAAGCGCGCGCGTCTGTCGGGCATGTTCACGAACCCGTCCGCGCCGAGCCTCTCGCCGCCCCATTGCACCCAGTCGCCCTGCTTCTCGAGCGTCTCCACGCCCGCGTACATCGGCATCGACGTCGCCATCTCGGCGCGGATCTCGGCCGAATCCCGGTACGCGAAGCCCGGTTTTCCCATGGCGCGCCCGATGAGCGCGGGAATCTCCCACTCGGGTCGCGCTTCGCCGATCACTGGATGTCCTTCGATCTCGGGCGTGAAGCGGATGCGGCGCTCCGTGCTCGTGGAAGTCCCGCCCGATCGTTGCTCATATCGCGTCTGGGCGGGCAGGACGAGAACGGCCTCGGCCGCGTCGAGCACGGTCGAGGTGTTGAGGACGATGTCCTGGTGGATGCGCAGCGGCACCGACGCGAGCGCCTCGCGCATGAAGCGCGGGTCCGGCATCGTCTCGAGCAGGTTGCCGCCGAGCGAATAGAGAACGTCCATCTCGCCGCGCGCCGCGCGCTCGAGCATCTCGCCCGTCATGAGGCCCTTTTCGACGGGGACGTCGAAGCCCCAGAGGTCGGAGAAGCGCTTCGCGCTCTCGGCCGTGAGCGGCACGCCGCCGGGGAGCTTCTCGGGGTCGACGCCGCATTCGCCGCCGCCCTGCACGCCGGAGTGGCCGCGGATGGGCATGATGCCCGTCTTCGGACGACCGACGTTGCCTTTCGCGAGCGCGAGGTTGACGACGCTCCGAACGTTGTCGACGCCGAAGCTGTGCTGCGTGAGGCCCATGCTGTACACGATGACCGCGCTCGAAGCCTCGCCGTACATACGCGCGAAGGCCTCCATCTTCTCGCGCTTCGCGCCGGATCGCGATTCGAGCTCGCCCCACGAAAGCTTCGCGACGTGCTCGCGCAACGCGTCGAAGCCCGTCGTCTGCTCCGCGATGAACGCCTTGTCCTCGAGGCCCGCTTCGAAGAGCGCCTTGAGGACGCCGTGGATGAACGCGACGTCGCCGCCGACGTTCACCTCGAAGAACGCGTCGCAAAGCGGCGTGCCGAAGAGCGCGCTCGAGGGCACGCTCGGAATCCAGTACCGCTCCAGGCCGGGCTCGAGGACGGGGTTCACGACGACGATGCGCGTCCCCCGCTTGCGGGCGACGTGCATGTATTTGGTGGAAACGGGCTGGTTGTTCGGAAGGTCCGTTCCGAACAGGATGAGGAGATCCGTCCCGATGAAATCCGAGAGCGAGCACGTGGGCGCGCCCCAGCCTATGGTTTCGCGAAGGCCTGAGACGGACGGCGCGTGGCAGAGGCGCGAGCACAGATCCACGTTGTTCGTGCCGAGGGCGCGCGCGAGCTTCTGCACGACATAGTAGGGCTCGTTCGTGAGGCCGCGCGACGTGACGAAGAAGCCGAGGCGGTCGGGCGCGGTGCGCTCGAGGCGCCGCGTGACGATGGCGAGAGCCTCCGCCCAATCGATGCGCCGGAAGCCCTTCGCGCCGGGTTCGAGGAGGAGCGGGAAGGGGATGCGGCCGAGCGCCTGCAGCTCCCGGTTCGACATGGCCCGAAGGCGCTCGATGTCGCTCCAGTCCTCCTCGCGCATGGGCCCCATCGTGTTGAGGCGCAGGAGCTTCAGGCGCGTGAGGCAGAGGTGCGTGCCCGGGATGACGTCGTCCTTGAGGCCGTTCGGCCCGAGGGAGCACCCGTCGCAGACGCCGTGGCGGAGGATGCGCAACGCGTAGGCCGCGTTGTCGCGGTTCTCCCAGGCGACCTTGAGCATCTCGCGATAATGGCGCGGCTTGCTCTCGACGAGGAGCCCGAACGGGACGGCTTCCTTGAGGCGCGTCGCGAAGGGCTTCCGCGGGAGGGGCATGCGCCGGGAACCGCCCCGCCGCCCATAAAGCCGAGGCTCGCCGCGGTCAAAGGACGCGGCGCGGATGGGTGTAGACGTTCACCTTCCCGTCGCGCAGGAACGCCGCCACGGTAACGCCGAACGCGTCGGCGGTCTCGAGCGCGAGGCTCGACGGGGCCGAGACCGCGGCGACGATCGGGATCGCGGCCGCGACCGCCTTCTGCACGATCTCGAACCCGACGCGGCCCGACACGAGGAGCGCATGACCCGCGAGGGGCGTGCGATCCTCGCGCAGGGCCCAGCCTACGATCTTGTCCACCGCGTTGTGGCGGCCGACGTCCTCGCGTAGCGCGACGAGGTTCCCCTCGGCATCGAAGAGGCCCGCGGCGTGCAGGCCGCCCGTGCGATCGAAGGTCGGCTGCGCCGCGCGGAGGCGCTCCGGGAGTTCGAAGAGCGTCGCGCGCGACATCGCAAAACCATCCTCGGGGACGGGGGGATGACGGATCGCGAGCGACTCGAGCGTGCCCTTCCCGCAAACGCCGCAGGAGGATGAAGCGTAGAAATTGCGGCCCAACGAGACGGCGCCCGCGACGGAGGGCGGAACGTTGACGGTGACCACGTTCGGGGCAGCGTGCGGCGCGAAGCCGAGCACGTCCGCGCGCGAGGCGATGACGCCTTCCGTCGCGAGGAAGCCGAGCGCAAGGTCCTCGTCGTGGCCCGGCGTGCGCATCACCACCGCCGCCGCGCGGTGGTTCACGCGGATCTCGAGCGGCTCCTCGACGGCGACAGCGTCCGCGCGGGCTTCGCCGCCTGCCGCATCGAGACGCTGGAGCCGGACCTCGCGCGCCATGTCGCGGGACATGCGTCCGCGAGGCCCGACCGGGGACTTAAGCCGTTCCCGTCAACGGGTCACGTGGTGGCTGTGGTCGCCCCGCGTGCGGCCGTCCGGGAGATGGATGTCGTACTGGTGGTAGGCGATCCCCTCCGTGAAGGCGACGCCGGGACCGATCGCGATGTGCTCGAGCTTCCACTTGCCCTTCGGGTTCGCGTTCTCGAAGAACTGGATCTTGTACGTCCCGGCCGCGGTCGCTTCCGTGACGTAGGTCTTTCCCTCCGGATCCGTGACCGTTTCGCGATAGAGCCCCACGCCGTGGAGCGCCGGATTCAGCGAAAGGCCCACGATCTGCACGAAGGTCACGCGATTGTAGTCCTCGGTGATCTCGATCTCCTCGGTCGGGAGCGCGGGCTGCAGGCCGAAGCCCATGCCCGCGAAGCGGCCGTGGATGAACACCAGGTCCTCGCCCCGGGGGATCGTGATCCACCCCTCGAAGCCGTAGCCGTGGTCGATGACCTCGAAGCTCACGGTCGTCTTGTCCGTGAAGGAGCGGATCTCGTGGATCTTCGGATCGTAGATGGCCTCGTAGGCCTGCGTAGGCTGGCCGGCCGCGTTCGTCCCGCCCGAGTACGTGATCTTGGCCGTGCCATCGTCGAGGACCTTGACCGTCGCGGTGACCTCGGGGCGGCCCGAGAACGTGGTCTTCCACGTCGCGCCGTCGACGAGCGGGAACTGGAGGGGGCGGAAGAGTTCGTCGTGGGTGTCGTATGAGAGGTCCGCCTTGTTGACCTCGCCGAAGGCCGGCGTGTGGTAGATGACGGCCTCCTTGTACCATCCTTCGTGCGGCATCCCGAAGAGGTAGTGCTCATCCGTCTCCCCCGCGACGACGCGGACGAACTCGACCTCGAGACCGTCCAAGGGACTCGAGAACTTGATCCGCCACCATTCGCCGACGGTGAGCTTCGGGGCCGTCTCCAAGGTGAGGTTCAGGTCCGGGGGCGCCGAGGGGCCGGTCGAGACGTTGCCGCGGGTCGGCTCCGGGCGGTCGCCGCCCGAGCTGTTCGTGAGGACCTCGCTCGGGGGGGCCTCGGGGTCGCTCGACGCACCGAGGCAGCCCGCAAGCCCGAGGGCGGCGGCGAGGGCGAAGGCCAGGAGCTGGCGCATGCGCCTGCCACGCGGGCGTGGTCAAAAAGGAGTCTTGTAGACGCCATGTCCAACCCGCCGTTTCACACCCGCATCCAGGTTGCTTATCACCCCCCGAGGCGAGGTTAGCCTGGTGACGCACATGGTTGCGAACAACAAGTCCCCGGCTCGAAAGACGACCGCCCGCTTCCGCGGCTTCCGCGCGTTCGCGCTCCTCCTGCTCGGTCTCGTGGCCGTGGCGGGATTGGCTTCGGCGCAGTCCAGCATGAAGGCGGACTGGGCCACGCGCGTCGTGCAGGAGTCGACGGCGGACGTGGGATACACGGCGGACCTCGCACCGCCCGAGGTGTACGCGCCCGAGGCGGCGGCGAACCTCGACTATTACGCGAACCTCAAGCTCGACGAGAACGTGAAGGGCGCCCAGAAGGCCGCCCAGCACTCGCAGGTCTCCGTGACGGCGCAGTTCAACGCCGCCATCGACGCGGCCAGCGCGGCCGTCGGTGAGATCATCAACGCGGCGCAC
>DATLGO010000004.1 GCA_035540375.1 Candidatus Thermoplasmatota archaeon | reverse complement strand
GACGACGGCCGGGGGGGCGGCCCCCGGCGGCGGCGCCGGTGGCCGCCCCCCCGGCCGTCGTCCGACCGACGAAGGTCGCGGACCCCGCGGCGGACGCGCGGAAGAGCGAGGTGGAGGACCAGGTGCACGCGCTCACGGAGTCGCTCGACGACGGGAAGGGCGCGCCGTGGGAGGACATCGTGGCCGAGGCCGCGAAGCGCAAGGTCACGGAGGCCGAGGTCGAGGAGGCGCTGAACAGCCTCATGGACAAGGGCCTCATCTACGAGCCCGTGCTCGGCCGCCTGAAGCGCACGTGAGAAGCGCCCGGGCGTGACCGGACGGTCGCGCCCGGCGCGGGTTCATGAGTAAGGACCTGCTTCAGCCGCCTGCGACGCGATGATGAGTTCGCTTCCCCCGATCCGGATCCTCAGAACATCCGGGCGTGAGGACAACAACACAGGGCCGAGCGTCGCTTCTTCTCATCCGCTCCGCTCGGGAATCCGTGGCGGCGCTCTCTAGAATGAAACGATCATCGGGGGAGGCCCTCCTTGGTTGATCCCCGGTCACCGCGCCGCGGGGCGCCATGACGCCTCCCCGATGATGAAGGTTCGCGAGCGCCCGGGCTGGTCGAGCAAGGGGCCCTCAGCCTCGAAAAGTGTCATCATCCGCCGCCGCTGGGTGAGCGACGGCGTCGGCTTATAACTGAATCAGCACGGGGCCCGAACCCCCCAAGGCGGGCCCCCGCCATGAAGCCTTCTCAGGCGCCCGAGGGCGCGATGAAGAACTCGGCCATGGCGACGAGGACGCTGAAGAGCAGCATGCTCACCATGAACCAGACGAGGATCTTGCGACGGCGGTCGGCGCGACGGGGATCGCGCCGCTTCGCGTCGCGCGCCGCGAGGCTTCGCCGGGAACCGCTCACGCGATCGCGAAGGCGCGTCCCCGCCTTCACGTTTTCGAACCCCTCGCGGGGGTCCTTCGCGAGTCGCCCCGCCGGGCCCGGCGTCCCCCTCATGCACACTCCGTCCGCAAGGTCGATGGCGTGTGGGACATCCTTCCGCCCGGCGGCACCTGGGACGTCACGATACGGGCGGACGCGCCCGCGCTGCTCCTCGGTCCCGAACCCTTCGCGCTCCTCCTCGCGTCCGTCTTCATCATCATCCTTCTCGCCCGGCCGGCCCTCGCGCGCATCGGATTCACGCGCGGCGAGGCGCTGCTCGTCTTCGCGGCGGCGCCGCTTCTTGCGGGAACCGAGATCGGGTTCGCGCGCATCGGCGACGCGTACCTCGCGATGAACGTCGCGGGTTGCGTGATCCCGCTCGTCATCGGCCTCAAGGTGATGATCGCGGGCCGCGCGCCCGCGATGCGGGCGCTCCTCGCGATCGTCGTGGTGGGCGGCGTCTCGTACCTCTCCTCGTACGCGATCCCGAGCGAAGGCGTGCTTCTCTACTACCGCGTGCCCGCGATCGTTGCGGGCCTCGCGGGCATCGTCCTGTCGCTGAGGAAGCCCTCGAACGGCGGCCCGCTCGCCTTCACCGCGGGCGCCTGGGGCGTGTTCCTCGGCGCCGACGGCCTTCACCTCTCGGAGCTCCTGTACGACGGGACGCCCCATCGCATCGTGCTCGGCGGCGCGGGCGTGCTCGACGGCATCTTCATCGTGGCCGTGCTCGCGGTGCTCCTCCCGGCGATCGCGGTCGCGGGCGCGCGATTCGCCCGCACCGTGTCCGGTCGCGACGCGTCCGGGACGTGAGCCTCAGAAGCCTTCGTTGCGGATGAGCACGGCGGCGACGTACACGACCCAGATCGCAAGCGCGATGGTCGCGAGGCGGTAGCCCGCGGTCGCCGCCGGGCCCGTCGGGGTGGGCTTGCGCACCTTGAGCGCGAGGGCCCCGAAGCAGAAGAACGGCGTGAGGAAGATGAGCCAGATGCGGATGAGCGGGAGGTCGGCGGGACGCCATCCCGCGAGGGGCCCGAGGACGAGGAGGATGGCCTGGGGAAGCGCCGCGAGGAGGGCGAGAAGGAACATCACCCCGCCCCAGGTCGGGGCCGGCGGCGGATTGCTGCGGCGTCGCGCGGGCGCGGTCACGGGCGGGCGAACGCGGATCGGCGCTAAGACGTTTCCCAGGCCCAGGCTGGAAGATTGTTCTCCGAGTCCCGATCCACAACCCCCTTGACGCCCGGCCGGGACGGGCGGGCCATGTCGAAGCCCGACCACGAGACCGACGAGTCCGCCGAGACCACCCAGTCGACGACGGGGCGCCGCGTCGACCCCGAGGTCCTCCGCGCCGCGGGCCGCAAGGGCGGCCTGAAGGTGAGCCAGAACCGCGCCCACATGGCCGAGATCGGACGCCGCGGCGGCAAGGCGGTCGCGAACAACCGCGACCACATGTCCGCGATCGGGCGCCGCGGGGGCGAGGCCGTCTCGGGCAACCGCGAGCACATGGCCGCGATCGGCCACAAGGGCGGCGAAGCCGTCCGCAGCAAGTACGGACCCGAGTTCTACAGCGAGATCGGCCGCAAGGGCGGGGAGCGCGTGAGCCGCAACCGCGACCACATGGCCGAGATCGGCCGCAAGGGCGGCGAGTCGCGCCTGCGCGGCGACGAGCCGGTCCCGGAGGGCGCGGGCGGCAACGGCCTTTCGGGCCGCGCGAAGACGCTGCGCGCGACGGGCGAGGAAGCCGCGACCGGCGGCGACACGCCCTGAGGGCCGATCGTCAGCGCCGACGCTTGCTGCCCTTCGCTTCCTCGTGCGCCTCGTCGAGGCACACCTCGCACACGTCGAGGTCGCACTTGCCGCAGTGCTTCATGCAGGGACCGCACGTCGCGAGGCCGCAATCGGAGCACCCCGCGTCGTCGTCCGGGCACATCGCCCGCGTGCCGCACGATTCGCACCGGAGGTAGCACGCGGCGCAGCCCGGCTTCCCGCATTCCGAGCAGTCGAGAACGTCCGCGAGGCACGAAGTTTCGCCGCAGACGCGGCAGGCGGCGCTGCAGCCCGAGCACGAGCGCTCGTGGCACACGCTGCACCGCACGAGCTTCCCGTACGGGTGCTCGGCGCCGCACTGGACGCAGGCCGCGATGACGTCCTCGAGGAAGACGGGGGACGGGGCGGGCGAAGGCTTCGCGCGCGCCCCGCAGGCGGGGCAGAAGCTCATCCAGCCTTCGAGGCCCTGCCCGCACGACGCGCATGCCGCCATCCGGGCGTCCCAGGCGCGCCCACGACTTGAAGCTTGCCCGTCCGTGGGGCAAAACGTCAAACGACCTCCCGCGGGTGCGAGGCCGTGGACCGCGTCCTCGCGCGCCTCGCCGAGCGGGGCTTCCTCGAAGGCCCCCTCGCCGAAGCCTTCCGCGCGGTCGATCGGGCCGTCTTCGTGCCCGACCGCTTCGCGATGGTGCGCGGCCTCGACGTCCCGATGCCCATCCTTCCGACCCTCCCGACGCCGGTCGGGCCTTCCCCCCGCGCGCTCGCGCTCGCCTTCGCGGCGCTCGACGCCCGCCGCGGTCACCGCGTCCTCGTCGTCGGCCCCGACACGGGCTACGCCGCGGCCGTGCTCGCGACGCTCGTCGGACGCGAGGGCCGGGTGACGCTCGCGGAGCGCGACGGGGCGCTCGCGAGCGTCGCGCGGGCGAACCTCGCAAGCGCCGGGTTCCCCGTCGAGGTGGTCGCGGGAAGCGCGTCGGACGCGCGGTGGGAGCGGATTTTGTTCCTGCACGAGTCGCCCGCGCCGCCCGCGGCCGCCGTCGCGTCGCTTGCGGAGGGGGGCGCGCTCCTCGCGCCGCAGGTCGTCGACGGCGCGCGGCGCTGGATGCGCGTCGTGCGCGAAGGCGGGGCGACGGCCGAGCTTTTCCTCGAGGGGCTCGCGCCCGTTCCCGAACCCATGGGCGAGCCGAAGCCGTTCCTTGCGGGCGGAGCGTGGGACGCCGGCCGGCTTCTCGCGCTCGAAAGCGCGCTCGAGAGCGCCTGGACGAGGAAGGCGCGCACCGTCGAGGAGCTCGCGCTCAAGCGCGCCGTCGACGGAACCTGGTCGCCGGCGCGGTCCGCGGAAGGCGCCGCGAAGGGAACGTCGACGCCGGGGCCGACCGACGGCGCGACCGCCGATGCGTGGGCGTCGGCGCGCACGTGCTTCCATCTCGCCTACGTGCTCCAGGTCGCAGGCGACGTCGAGGCGGCCGAGGACGCCTACCGCGCGAGCCTCGAAGCGGCCCCGAGCGCGGAGGCCTGGACGTTCCTCGGGTGGGCCCTCAGCTTCTCGGGCCGCTTCGACGAGGCGATCGCGGCGTGCCGCCGCGCGCACGCGGTCGATCCGGGGTTCGGGAACCCCATGAACGACCTCGGCGCCTACCTCATCGAGGTCGGGCGGCCGCGCGAGGCGATCCCGTGGCTCGAGCGGGCGACGCGCGCCGAGCGCTCGACCTCGCGCGCCTTCCCGTGGACGAACCTCGGACGCGCGCGGTGGGCGCTCGGCGATCGCGCGGGGGCGCGCGACGCGCTCCGGCGCGCCCTTGCGGAAGACCCGGACCACGCGGTCGCGCGGGCGCTGCTCGAGCGGCTGGACGCCGGCGGCTCGCAACCTTGATGAAGCCCCCTGGAATACGAGAGGCCATGCCCCAGGAGCCCGCCGAGCCCCGCGTCTTCGAGACGGTCGACCCCGCCCCCGCCCTGAGCGAGCGCGACATCAAGACCATCGAGGCGACGCTCCTCGACACGACGCAGCCGATGTTCACGCGCATGCGCGCCATCTTCGCGCTGCGCGGCCTCGGCACCGAGGAGGCGACGCACGCGATCGGACGCTCGCTCCTCGCCGTCCACGACTCCGCGCTCCTGCGCCACGAGTGCGCGTACGTCCTCGGCCAGCTCCAGGACCCGGCGTCGCTCCCCTACCTCGAGCGCGCGCTCTTCGAGGACCGGGATTACATGGTCCGGCACGAGTCCGCCGAGGCGATGGGGAACCTCGGCACGGACGCGGTCGTCCCGAGCCTCGAGCGCGCCCGCCGCGAGGACGAGAACCTCGACGTCCGGATGAGCGCGGAGGTCGCGCTCGCGAACCTCGCGTTCCTCAAGACCGACGAGATGGAATACTGATTCAGCGCCGGCCGCGCGCGGGCGCGTGGCTCCGGCCCTGGGGTCGCCCGCCGCCCGATCGGCCGCGTCCGCCGCCTCCGCCGCGGCCGCGCTGCGCGTGGCCGCCGCGTCCGCCCGCCGCCTGGGACTCGTAGCCGCGCGCCGCGGGGCCCGCGTTCGCGACGTGCGCCGGAACGACCACGAGGGGGCCGGGGTCGTAGCGCTGCATCGGGATGCCCGACAGGCGCTCGATCGCGCGCACCTCGCCGTCGCCGCCCGGCGGGACGAGGAGGAACGCCCGGCCCGGCCGACCCGCGCGGCCCGTGCGGCCCGTGCGGTGGACGTAGTCGTCCGCCGTCGTCGGCATGTCGTACTGGATGACGTGCGTGAGCTCAGCGACGTCGATGCCGCGCGAGGCGACGTCGGTCGCAACGAGGATGTGCACCGAGCCCGAGCGGAAGCCGGCCATCACGCGGTCGCGCGCGGACTGGCTGAGGTTGCCCTGGAGCGCGTCGGCCTTGAGCCGCGCGGCCTGGAGCTTCGCGGCGATGCGCTTCGCCGTGTGCTTCGTTCGCGTGAAGACGACCGCGCGCTCGGGGCGCTCGCGCTCGAGGATCGTGAGCAGCGGCGCGAGGCCGTCGCCGCGGATGTCGACGCGGTACTGCTCCGTGAGCGGCGTCGCGAGGGGACCCTCCTCGGCCTTCACGGTCTCGGGCGCGCGGAGATACTTCTCCGCGAGCTTGCGGATCTCCGCCGGAAGCGTCGCGCTGAAAAGCGCGGTCTGGCGCTCCTTCGGGAGGTGCTTGAAGATGCGGTCGATGTCGTGGATGAAGCCCATGTCGAGCATGCGGTCGGCCTCGTCGAGGACGACGTGCCGCACGTTCGCGAGGCTGATCGTGCGCCGCTCGAGGAGGTCGAGGAGGCGGCCGGGGCACGCGACGACGCACGTGGCGTTGCCGCGCGGTCCGACCGCAGCCTCCTGCGCGCCGAAGCCGACGCCGCCGTAGATCGCGACCGCGCGAAACGGCGTGCCCTTGCCGAGGAGGTTCAGCTCCTCGACGATCTGGTTCGCGAGCTCGCGCGTGGGCGCGAGGACGAGGGACTGGACGCCGCGGCGCGCTTCGAGCGCCTCGACGAGGGGGATGCCGAAGGCCGCGGTCTTGCCGGTGCCGGTGCGGGCCTGGCCGATGACGTCCTCGCCCTGCAGGAGGAGCGGGATCGCCGCGTTCTGGATGGGCGTCGGATTCACGAATCCGCGCTCGGCGAGGGCCTTCAGCGTGCTGGTCTTGAGTGGGAAGCTCTGGAATGTGCTCATGGTGATCAGGTTTCCCTGCGCTCCGTCCGGCGCGGGAAGTGCGGGAGCGACCGATTGGAAAGAGTTCCGGCGCGGCGACGGGACCGCGCGGCGATCGCTCCGTGCGGGAGGAGGCGCCCTTGCTATTTAACATTCGGCCCTACCGGCCGGTGGGCGACAACGCCTGCGGAGCCGAAACCGGTGTCAAGGATGTCGGTCGCGCGCGGCGTACTGTTAAGGGGCCTCGGGCCCTCGTTGTCCCCGTGCTGATCGACGCCCACGTCCACCTCAACAACTACCACGAGGAATCCCGCCAGCCCACGATCGAGAATCTCCGCTCGCTCTTTGCGAAGATGGACGAATGGCGGGTCGACCACGCGGTGGTCATCACGTCGTACAAGCACGACGTGGACCGGCCGAGCGTCGAGGAGATCCTCGACGTCGCGGAGGAGAGCCCGCGCATCACGCTCGTCGAAGGCCTGCGCTGGCGCAGCGAGGAGAATCGCACCGATCTCTACGCGCTCGAGGGCCGCATCCGGGAGGGCCGCGTGAAGGGCATCAAGCTCTACCCCGGGTACGAACCCTACGGCATCACGGATCCGTCGCTCGAGTCGGTGTTCCGCCTCGCCGCGAAGCACAAGGTCCCGGTGATGATCCACACGGGCGACACGTACAGCAAGCGCGCGAAGCTGCGCCACGCCCACCCGCTTCTCGTCGACGACGTCGCCGTGGATTATCCCGACGTGAACTTCATCATGTGCCACCTGGGGAACCCGTGGTTCAAGGACACGGCCGAGGTGCTCTACAAGAACGACAACGTTTACGCGGACATCTCGGGCCTCGTCCTCGGCGAGTTCTCGAACGACTTCGAGCGGCACATGATCGCGGAGCTCAAGGAGATGATCCTCTTCATGGGCGACCCGGGACGTCAGCTCCTCTATGGAAGCGACTGGCCGCTCGTGAAGATGGGCCCCTACATCAAGTTCCTCGAAGCCCTCAAGCTCCCCGAGGAGACGATGGAGGCCATCCGCTGGAAGACGGCGGCGCGGCTCTTCAGGATCGACGTCTGAGCGCCGTCGCATTTTTCCCGCGGCCCGCGCTTGACGGCGCGTGCCCGTCAAGCGCGCGAAGCCCGCGCCGAAGGAGCCGACCCGGCCCCGCGCGAAGGCCGCGGCGGCGAAGCCGACACGGACGCGCGCGAAGGCCGCGTCGAAGCCCGCAAGCGCGGAGCGCGCCGCGAAGGCCGCGAAGCCGACGCGCGCGAAGCCGCGCATCGCCGAGGCGCCCGGGAAACCCGCCGAGAAGGCCCCGGGCAAGCAGAACCACCACCGCCGCCTCTTCGCGCTCGACGTGTACGAGGCGAACAAGAACGAGATCAAGGCGCCCTTCAAGGCGCTCGGGATGAAGTGGCAGTACCTGGGCCCCGGCAAGGGCCGCTACGCGAAGGAGGGCGTCCAGGCCTTCGTCCAGTTCAAGGACGAGGGCGCCGACTTTTCCGTGTGGGGCCCGGACGCCGAGGCGGTCGCGATCATCCTTGCCGCGTGGAAGCCGCTCGGGTCGGACGCCGCCGAGGCGGCGGCCGCCGCCACCGAGGCCGAGGCCGAGGCGGCCGAGAGCGAAGCCATGCGGCTCTGGCGTCTTGCGAAGCCCGTCCCGCGGCCGGGCGAGCCCGAAGGGTTCTACCGCCGCCGCCTCGCCGAGTGGGACGCGCGTCGCCCCGCTTGAGGGGCGGGTTCAAGAAGGGTCCGAAGCATGTGAGCGGGATGCCCCCCTCGCTCGCGAAGGTGGATTTCGAAGCCCTCGTCGCGGCCTACGATCCCGAAAGCCGGGACACGTTCGTGAGCCTCTACCTCGACCTCACCGACGACCGCCGCGACGCGGCCGTCGAGCGCCGAGCCCGCGAGGTGCGCGCCGCGCTCGCGGAGGGCGAAGGCGACGTCGAGGCCTTCGACCGCGCGCTCGCCGAAGCCGCGCGCCTCGCGAAAAAGACCGCCTCCGCGGCCGGCGCGCGGGGCGTCGCCGCGTTCGCGTCTCCCGCGCACGGCTTCGGGCGCGCGTTCGCGCTCGCGGCCCCGGTCGAGAATCGCGTCGTCCTCGACTCGAGCCCCTACGTGCGCCCCCTCGCGCGGCACGTGGACGAGCACGAAGCGTTCGTCCTCGTGCTCATCGACGGCGAGCACGGCGTCGTCTACCTCGTGGACGAGGGCATCCCGGACCTCGCGGGGCGTTCGAGGATGTCGCTCATCGGCCGCCACAAGAAGGGCGGCATGAGCCAGATGCGCTACCAGCGCCACCGGCAGGGGCGCGTCGAGAAATTCTACGCCGAGATCGCGGGCCACGTCGACCGCCTCGTCGAGGGCGGCGAGGCAAGCCGGGTGTTCGTCGCGGGACCCGGCCAGGCCAAGCGGCAGTTCGTCGACCATCTCGGCGCGAAGGCGCGCGAAGGCCTCCTTGCGGTCGAGGACGTGGACTTCAAGGGCGCGACCGCCGACGACGTGCTTCTCAAGCGCTTCATGGATCTCGCAAGGCGCGAGGAGGCCGAGGCCTCCGCGGAAGCCGTCCGCATGCTCGCGGGCGCCTTCGCGCGCGGCGACCTCACGGCGGGCGGCGGTCTCGAGACGGCGCGGGCCGCGCGCGACGGACGCGTGGACCTCCTCGTCGTCGAGAAGGACCACACGGTCCCGGGCGGGAAGTGCGAAACCCACCAGAGCTATTTCCCTCCGGGCGAACGGTGCGCATGCGGGTCCGAGGGCACGAAGGTCGATCTCGCGAACGAGGCGATCGAGGGCGTCCTCCGCACCGAGGGGTCGGTCGAGTTCGTCAAGCGCGGCCACCCGATCCTCCGCGAAATCGACGGGCTCGGCGCCCTCCTGCGTTGGTAGCGTATAGACGAAGCCGCTATCCGCCGCGATGGCCCTCGCGAAGGCCATGCCGATCATGCCGAACGCGGTCGAACGCGCCGCATTCCTGCGCCTCCACCTCGCGCCCGGGCCGCTCCTCGAGATCTTGAACGCCCTCTCCTTCCGCGTCGTCCTCGCGGGCGTGAAGCTTGGGATCTTCGATGCGCTCGCGAAGGGCCCCGCGACGGCCGACGCCGTCGCGGCGGCGATCGGCGCGGACGCCCGCGCGACGCGCATCACGCTCGACGCCCTCGAACCGCTCGGGTACGTCAAGCGCGACGGACGCGGCCTCTACCGCAACACGGCGATGACCTCGAAATGGCTCGTGCGCGACGCCGGCCTCAGCTTCGCCGCGGGCTTCGAATTCTGGGAGGAGGGCTTCTTCACCTTCTGGCGCGACCTCGAGACCTCGATCCGGGCGGGCAAGCCCGCCGTGGACTTCTACGCGTGGATCGCGTCGAAGCCCGACGTCTCCGCGCGCTTCCAGGCGTGGATGACCGCCATCGCGGCGCTGGGGGCAAGCGAGGTCGTGGCGAAGGTCCCGATCCCGGCGGGCGCGAAATCGCTCATCGACGTCGGTGGGGGTCACGCGAGCTACGCGATCGCGTTCGCCCGCGCCCACCCAAGCCTCAACGCGACCGTGGTGGACGCGCCGCACGCTCTCGCCTACGCGGCGAAGAACGTCGACGAGGCGGGCCTCGCGTCGCGGATCGCGCTCGCGCCGGGCGACTTCTGGACGACGGACCTCGGACGCGACCACGACGTCGCGCTGCTTTTCAACGTCGTGCACGGAATGGAGGTCGCGGACATGCGCGCGCTCGTCCGGCGGACCGCCGACGCCCTCGCGCCCGGCGGACGGCTCGTCGTCATGGAGCAGCTCGAGGGCGCGGTCGGGGGATCGGCGCCGAAGGCCGCGACGCGCCTCATGAGCCTGAATTATCTGCACATGATCGGCGGCGTGGTCCACCGTTACGAGGATGTGGCCCGGGCGCTCGGGGACGCCGGCCTCGCGAAGCCGCGACGGACCAAGCTCCTCCGCACGCCCGGCACGAGCCTCGTCATCGCGACCAAGCCCTGACGCATCAGGCACGCCGATGGGTCATCTTCAAGCGCATCGACGACCCCCCAGGCAGTCGTGTCGCTCGGGACGCGCCTCGAGAAGCTCTTGGAGGACGTCCGCTCGAGCCTCTGGTTCGTCCCGAGCCTGATGACGATCGCGTCCTTCGTGCTGAGCCTCGTCGCCCTGCGCCTCGACCTCGACCATCAGTTCCCGGACGACGCGTGGTACATCTTCTCGGGCGGACCCGCCGGCGCGGGTAGCGTCCTCTCGACGATCGCGGGATCCATGATCGGCGTCACGGGCGTCACCTTCTCCATCACGGTCGTCGCCCTTTCGCTCGCGTCGCAGCAGTTCGGACCGAGGCTCCTGCGCAACTTCATGAGCGACCGGAGCGTCCAGATCGTCCTTGGGACGTTCATCGCGACGTTCGTCTTCTGCCTTCTCGGCCTCCAGGCGATCGATCGCACGGCGGAGCTCAACCAGGTGCCGCGCCTCTCGGTCTCGATCGGCTTCGGACTCGCCCTCGCGAGCCTTGCCGTCCTCATCTACTTCATCCACCACATCACACGGTCGATCCAGGCGGAGACGGTGCTTGCGAACGTCTCGAACGAGATGCACCAGGCGATGGACAAGCTGTATCCGGCGACGCTCGGGGAAGCGGGCCCCGAGGACGAGCGGGAGGTCGCGATTCCGCCCTTCGAGGCGGAGGGTTTCACGGTCCGGTCGAGGCACAGCGGCTACCTCCAGGCGATCGACGAGGACGAGGTGATGGAGCTCGCCGTCAAGCACGACCTCGTGCTCGAGATCGCGAAACATCCCGGCGAGTTCGTCGCGCACGGCGCGCCCGTCCTCCGGGCCTGGCCGGGCTCGCGCGTCGACGAGCGGCTCGGGAAGCGTCTCGAGGGCATCTTCGTCGTCGGCTCCCGCAAGACGCCCCAGCAGGATCTGGCCTTCGTCTTCGAGCAGCTCGTGGAGGTCGCGGTCCGCGCGCTTTCGCCGGGGGTGAACGATCCCTACACGGCCGTCTCGGCGATCGACCGCCTCGGGGACGGGCTCGCGCATCTCGCTTGCCGCCGTCTGCCGTCGCCCCACCGCGAGGACGAAACGGGCTCGCTGCGCCTCGTGGTTTCCCGAATGACCTTCGAAGCCGTCGTCGACCTGTCCCTGAATCCGTTGCGGCGGCATGGCGCGACGGACGTCGCGGTCGCGCATCGCCTGCTCGTGCGGCTCGGAGACCTCGCGGGATCGATGCGGACGGGCGACCGCCGGGTGCGGCATCTCGCGGATCACGCCGCGCGGGTGCATCTCGAGGCCGCGGCCGAGGTGCAGGCGCGCGCGGATCGCGACCTGCTCGACAGCGCCCACCGACGCGTGGTCGCGATCGCCGCCGAGCGCATGGCCGAGCGCGCCGAGCGATAGAGGCTCCCCCGGGAAATTATAAGATCGGGTCGTGCTATCGCGGCGGCGGCAGGTGGCAGGCCCCCATGCAGATTCAGGTTGGACCTTCTGATTCGGCCCGATGGATTCTTCCCGCGCTCCTCGGCGTTCTCGCCGCGGGCGCGTTCGTCGCCATCGTGGCCGACGAGGCCGAGGCGACGCACTTCCGAGCCGGCACGCTGACCGCAACGCCCACGGGGAACGGGCGCGAAATCCTCGTCGAAGGAACGCTCACGTTCCGGCGGGACTACGCCTATTTCTCCCCGGTCAACCCGACGGTGGGCATGGTCACCCGCGTGTCCGACGACACGATCCGGGTCGAAGGCTCCAATATGTGGACGTATCTCTACATCCGGGTCGAATCCTCCGACCCCGCAGCCAACGTCCTCACGGGGCGCATCGTGGCTTCTCAAGGCGCCTCCCTCCGGTTCGCGCTCCCGAGCGACACCCTGAACGGCGCCCCGTGGAAGATCTCGATGACGGACTGCTGCCGCATCAGCAAGGCTTCGCCGCTCTGGCATCTGAACAACTTCGACGCCTCCTACCGTCTCGAGGCCGAGATCGCGTTCCCGGTCAATCAGCCCGATTCGCCCGCCCGCAGCCTGCTGCCGCAGATCGTCTCGTGCGTCCGGCCCGTCTGCTCCTTCAAGATTCCCGTCACGGACGCGCAAGGTCATCTGACGAGCTTCCGGCTCGCGGACGCGTCGGAGATGGGCCCCTACATCCCCGGGTCGGCCGGGGGGCCCGCGGCCGTCCAGCCGAGCGCGGGCGGATTGAGCGCCGAGGTCGGCGCTTCGAACGGCGTCTACACGTGGAACGCCTCCAGGGCGCCCGTGGACTACACGAAGGGGCACAACCTCTATTCGACCCAGGTCATCGTCTCGTCGACGCGCTTCGAAACTCCCGTCGACTTCTTCATCGAGCTCGTGGACTCCGCGGACCTCCTCCCGCGCTTCGTCAGTCCGAGTCCTTGCGGCGCCCAGGTCACGCTCGTCGCCGGCCAGGCGCACAGCATGCCGATCCGCGCGGTGGCCTCGCAGGCGAACCCGTCGAGCCCGGTGCGGCTCGCGCACGTGGGCCTGCCTTCCGGCGCGACTTTCCAGGTCGACCCCGCTTCGACGACAACGAACGGCGTCTTCACGTGGACGCCGAACCTCGCGCAGGTCGGAACCTACCTCGTCGTCTTCACCGCGGTCAACACGGCCCAGTACTGGGCTCCCTTCTGCGCCGTCGAGTTGGTCGTCACGCCGTCGAATGCGCCCATCGCGAAGTTCTCGATGGACAGGCCCCCCGTCGTGGGCATCCCCGTGAACTTCACGGACGAAAGCTTCGACCACGACGGCACCGTCGTGTCCCGGCAGTGGAACTTCGGCGACGGCACGGTCCTCACCACGACGGCGACGTGGGTGCACCACACCTACGCCACCGAGGGTCCCGTCTCCGTGCAGCTCCTCGTCGCCGACAACACGGGCGTCACGGGCCGCACGCTCGTGGACCTTTCCGTCGGGCCGAACGCCCCGCCCCTCGCGGGCCTGGCGGCCGACCGCGTCCACGTGCGCTCGGGCGTCCCCGTCGAGTTCCGCGACCAGAGCGTCGATCCGGAAGGCGTGCCCCTTCACCGCACGTTCGTCTTCGGCGACGGCACGATGCTCTCCGCGGCCGACGCCGTCGTGACGCATGCGTTCGCGGCCGACGGGCTCTACACGGTCCGCCTCGCCGTCTCGGACGGCTACAATCCGATCCAGGAGGCGACCCTCGAAGTGCAGGTCGACAGCGTCGCGCCCGTCGTCGCGATCGACGCCGTCTGTCCCGCGGGCGGAGGCGGGTACTGCCGCGAGCCCGTGTCGTACGCGATGACGGCCACGGACCCCAACCTCGATACGAGCGCCCTCGCGTGCAGCGTCGGCGCCGCCCTTGCGATGTGCGAGGGAACGCTCGCCTCGAGCGGAGCCTACCTCCTCGCCGTGGTCGCCCGCGACCTTGCCGGGAACGAGGCCCTCGAGCAACTCACGGTCCACGTCGATCGCGAAGCGCCGCTTCTCGACCTCGACCTCGGGTACGGGCCCTTCGAGGCGACCGGTCCCGAAGGATTCCTCCCCGCGTGGTCGTTCGACGCGACCGACCACTTCCCGGGCTCGCATTCGAGCGGACTGGAATCCGCCGCCTGCGATCACCCGGCCGCGACGCCGTTTCCGATCGGCACGACGCTCGTGACCTGCCACGCGACGGACCGCGCCGGAAACGCGGCGTCGGTCGATCGCGCGGTCACCGTCCAGGACACGACCGCGCCCGGTTGGACGTACGTCCCCGAGCAGACGTACGAGCTCGACCGCCCCGGCGCGATGCCCGTCACCTTCGCGACGCCGACGGCGCACGACCTCGTCTCGGGTCCGCGGGGCGTGGTCTGCGATCACGCGCCGGGCGCTTTCTTCGGCCTGGGCGACCACGTCGTGACGTGCGAAGCGGAGCCCGACGCGGCCGGCAACGTCGCGCCGACGGCGACGGTCCTCGTCCGCGTGGTCGACACTACGCCGCCCGTCATCGACGCGGCCAGCGACGTCGTCCTCGAAGCCGAGGGGCCGGACGGCGCGATCGCCGCCTACGATGCGCCGCTTGCGCGCGACGCGGCGACGGGCGTCTGGGACGCGACGTGCGCGCCCGCGGCGGGCGCCCGCTTCGCTCTCGGCGCGACGACCGTCACGTGCACGGCCAGCGACGGGGTCGGGCTCGATGCGGACCCGGTGACGTTCACGGTGACCGTCGTCGACCGCACGCCCCCGGCGATCGCCTTCGCGCCCGACCTCGTCGTGGAAGCGACCGGGCCCGACGGCGCCCTGGTCGCGTACGACGCGCCCTCGACGAGCGATGCGGTGGACGGCGAAGGCGTCGCCTCCTGCGGCCCCGCCTCCGGGTCGGTGTTCGCGCTCGGGACGACCGCGGTCACGTGCGCCGCGAGCGATGCGGCGGGCAACGCGGCCACGTCCTCATTCGAGGTCCGGGTCGAGGACACGACGGCCCCGGCGATCGGAGCCCTCGATGACCTCGTCGTGGAGGCCTCCGGCTCCGACGGCGCCGTCGTCCTGTTCGACGCCCCCTGGACGGACGACGCGGTGGACGGCGCAGGCGTCGCCACGTGCGCGCCCGCCTCCGGCTCGACGTTCCCGGTCGGAGCGACGACCGTCACGTGCACCGCGACGGACGCCGCGGGGAACGCCGCCACGTCCTCCTTCGTCGTCGAAGTCCTCGACGGCGTGGGTCCCGTGGTGACGACCCCCGGCGACATCGTGGTGGTGACCGCCTCGACGCTCGGGCGTCACGTCTCGTACGGCGCCGCGTCCGCGCACGACGCGGTCGACGGCGACGTTCCGGTGACGTGCTCGCCGGCCTCGGGATCGCTCTTCCCCGTCGGTTTCACGACCGTGGCGTGCCGCGCGACGGACGCCGCGGGCA
Source organism: Candidatus Thermoplasmatota archaeon (assembly GCA_035540375.1). Taxonomy (NCBI): domain Archaea; kingdom Methanobacteriati; phylum Thermoplasmatota; species Thermoplasmatota archaeon. The sequence continues at coordinate 67,166 of DATLGO010000004.1, read as the reverse complement.
ACGTCGGCGAGGGGACGTTCACCGTGCAGGTGCGCTACGACTGGTCGGGTTTCCTCCCGCCCGTCGTGGACGGCAAGTCCTACAACAAGGGTTCGACGATCCCGTTCAAGTTCCGCCTCGCGAACGAGAGCGCGGCCGCAAGCGGCCTCGAAGCCCACCTCTTCGCGGCGCCCGTGGTGAACGGCGTCGTCGGCGCGGAATCCCCGGCGCCGGGCGACGGGTCGAAGGTCGCGGGCGCGCCCGCCCACCGGTTCCGCTTCGTGGATCCCACGAGCTCGGATCCCGCAAGCCACCACCTGAACGTCGACACGAAGAAGCTCGCCGCGGGCACGTGGCGCTTCCGCGCCGACCTCGGCGACGGCGAGAACCGATTCGTGACCCTCGTGATCCGGTGAGGGCGCACGGCCGCCGCCCGAGCGGGCGGCGGCCGCCCGTCGGCCCGACCGGCGAAGCCTCAAGCACGCCGGGTTCCGATGATGGGCATGGCGACGGACGCGACGTACCCGAAGACGCCCGTCGGAGCGGTGGAGGTCAAGACGCTTCCGCCCGCCCTCGCGTACGAGGCGCGCGGCAAGGAGGACGCCTGGCGGGACCGCGACGACATGTTCTACCGGGACTTCGCGTTCCTACACGAGAACGAGCTCGCGATGACGACGCCGGTCGAGGTGGAGGTCGAGCGTCCGCGCATGCGCTTCTTCGTTCCGCGCGAGGACGAGACGCGCGTCCTCAAGACCGTCGACGGCGTCGACCTCCACCCGGTCGAAAGCCGAGAGGTCATCGCGACCGGCCTTCGCGGCAACTACTCCCCCCGGAACTTCGAGCGCGGCAGGGCGCGCATCGAGGCGTGGCTGGCCGAGCACCCGGAATACCGCCCCACGGGTCCCGCCTACGCGGTCTACTGGAATGCGCCCCTCACGCCCCCGTTCATCAAGCGGAGCGAGGTGCACGTCCCGGTGGAGCGCGTCGGGGCGGGTCCGGCCCGCGCTTGAGGCGACCGGCGGGGGAAAAGCCCAAGAGCCGCGAGGCTTCCTCGAAGGTGGGAGGCCCACCGTGAAAGCCCTCGCCGTCCTCGTCGTCCTCGCCCTTGTCGCGGGCGGGGCCCTCGCCGCGTCCCGCGCCTCGCTCACCCTCGCGCCCGAAGCCGACGAGGCGAACCGCCTCGCGCTCGACGCGACCGGACAGAAGAACTGCGTGCCCGAGGCCCTCGGCCGATCCGAGGATCCCGTGAATTGTCCGATGACGGCGACGGGTTTCAGCTCGCCGCTCGTCGGCATCCGCCTCCTCGACGCGTTCCCGGGGCACTTCGGCGTGAACCCCTGGGAGAACGTGGCGAACGCCCAGGGGCCGGGCGCGACCGAGACCCACCAGGGCTTCCATTCCTACGCCCGCTCCTCGCGCGGCGCGCTGCCCGACCTCGTGTACCCCGGCTGGACGACCTTCATCGCGCTCTACGGCGCGTGGGACGACCTCGACGGCGACGGGCTGGTGGATTGGATCCGCAACGCCTCCGCATCGGCGCCCGCGGGCAACGAGTGGGCGAGCCACCGCGGCGGCGATCTCGTCTCCTACATCTCGCCCGGCAGCCATCCCACGCTCCTGTCGGAGGCGCGGCCGCACGACACCGAGCCCGACCTCGCGTACGCGTACGACGCGTGGGGTTACACGTCGATCGGCCCGACGATCTACCTCGACGGAACGCTCCTCACGACGTACGAGGTGGACACGGTGTCGCGCCCGGTCTTCGCCCCGGGACCGCACGGTCGGCCCTTCACGCCGCGCGCCGACAGTCTGGTCGACCTCGACCGCTACGCGGCCCTCGCCCCCGGGCCCGTGGAGGCGGTGTACGGCGTCACCGCGGGACCGTTCATGGAGCGCTTCGGCAGCCCGAACTCGGGCACCGTGTTCGAGGACGGGGAGCGGGTCGGGTTCCCCTCCGCGGAAGGCACGCTCGTCGCGCCCGTCGCGCGCGCCGCCTTCGACCGTCTCTACGCAGGGGACCTGCGCGAATGGGCAGCGGGAAGCGGCTCGTCCGCCGAAGGCCGGCACGACGCGTACAAGAACGCCTTCCTCGCCTGGGCGGACCTCCGGCTCGAGCAGCGCGTCCTCGACACGAACGTGGGCCTCGGCTACCAGCGTTTCGCGACCCCGCTCGTGGGCCGCGCCGACGACGGGTCCGCGGCCACGGTTCCCACGCTCCTTGCGACGCGCGTCCACACGGGGCTCTGGCGCGACCTCAACGGGGACGGTTTCGTCGGGTTCGCCTCGACCCCAGATCCCTACGAAGGCGGATCGCGCCCCGACCCCGACGACTACCAGAACCCTCGCGGCGAGTTCTTCCCGATCCCCGTCGGCGCCCCGGGGGCCGCTTCCTCGATCGTGAGGGTCACGCTCGTGCCGTCGCCCGACTGGGGGGAAGCCGGCGCGTTCGTCACGAACAACGGAGTCCCCGCCATGACCGGAAGCGGCGGCCTCGTGTGCCCCCCCGAGGAGCTCCAGATCCGCTCTTGCGTCGACGGGCCGTCGCGCTGGCACGTGACGGGCGCGACGCCGATCACGCTCACGGTCTTCAGCGGCTCGTCCGGAACCTTCGGTTCGTACAACCACGCCCACGAGATCCTCCTCCCCGCCGGCACGGACGGCTTCTCGATCCGCGCATGCCTTGCGCCCGAGACGATCGCATGGTCGCACGGCGGCGAGCCCCACGAGGAGACGGTTTGGGACTGCGACACGCTCGCGCCGCTCGGCGGCTTCACGCTCTGAGGTAGGTCTGCCCGCGAGCCCACGCGGTCCCGTCGCGCGCGAGGGCCGCCGCGATGGCCGCCTTGGCCTCCTCGAGGTCGAGCGCGCCCGCGCGATACCGCTCGACGGCGCGCGCGAGCGCCCGCCGCGTCGGGGGGTCCCCGACGTGCCCCGCGAGGTGGGCGAGCGCATTCGCGTGGCGTCCCCGGCTCGCGGGCGCGGCGAGGGCGGCCGCGAGCCGCTCGCCGTACGCTTCGAAGGCCCCTGCGGCAGCCAGGCGACCGAGCGCGCGGGCCCCCTCGACGTCGCGGGCGAGAAGGTCCGTCTTGACGCAGGCGTGGAAGGCCTGCATCGCAGCCTTCGTCCGCGGGACCTCGCGCCACAGGGCGCTGAGCGACGGCGCGTCCATGGAACCGGGTGAGTCCGCTTGCGGTATAACGCCCGTCCCCGCCCGCGCCGTGATAGAGGTTCGCTCTAGGTCGGAGCTTCGGAACGTTGAATCCCTGTCCGGCCACAAGCGACGTGCCCCGCAGGGTCCCGTTGACAGGACGGGGTGCGGGTCCCCACCCCGGGACCCGTTTTGGAGGCAGGCACGATGTCGGCAGGTCAGGTCAACCCCAGAGAGTTTACCCTTTCGATTGGTCACGGCGCGCGGTTCCTCGCGCTCATCGGATTCGCGGCGTTCCTGGCGGTCGTCGCCTTGACCGCGGTCGCCGGGGAGGCCGAAGCCACGCATTTCCGCGGCGGGACGCTCTCCTGGAAACACGGCGACGAGCCGCGCGAAGTCATTTTCGAAGGGCGATTCTCCTGGCGCTGGAACTATCCCACCTTCGAGCCGCGCAACCCCCAGGTCGGCGACCTCGTGCGCCTCAACTGGGAGTTCCTCCGCTTCGGGGACGGGAAGACCGCCGAGCAGCTCTACCTCCTCGTCGAGAGCGTGAACCCCTCCGCGAACGTCATGACGGGCAAGCTCGTCTGGAGCGGCGGCCGCGAGATCACGCACGTCTACAAGACCGAGACGAACAACGGCAAGCCCTGGGTCGTCACGTACGACGAGTGCTGCCGCCTCGGGGCGATGAACAACAACCGCCACATCAACAATCCCGACGCGAACTACCGCTTGAACGTCGTCGTCGACCTTGCCGGCCCCACGGAGAACGACTCGCCCCGGACGCTCGTGCCGCCGATCGTTCCCTGCGTCATGCCCGGCCCGTGCGTCTTCCGCATCCCCGCGACCGACGTCGAGGGCGACCTCCTCCACTTCACGATGGCCCTTCCCGACGAGGCCGGCCCCGCCTCGGCGACGACCCCAGCGTTCGCGCAGCCCGTCGCCCCGGGCCTCGCGCCCGCCGCGGTCGGACTCGCGAACGGCCTGTACTTCTGGAACCCGGCCGGGATCTCGCTCCTCCCCGACGTCCACAACCTCTACTCGACCCAGGTCCACGTGTCGGACGGCCGCAACAAGGTCCCGACGGACTTCTTCATCGAACTCCTGCCTCCGGGCTCGCCCATCCCGGCTTTCAGCGCGGGCCCGTGCGGGAAGCAGCGCGTGATCCGCGCCGGCAGCGCCGAGAGCTTCGACGTCAGCGCCTCCTCCCCCGTCCAGAACCGCCACGTGTACCTCAACCACCTCGGCCTTCCCGCGGGGGCCGCGTTCCCGCTCCCCGCCGGGGCGAATGCCGTCTCGTCCACGTTCACGTGGACGCCTGCGGCCGCGCAGGTCGGCACCTACCTCGTGGTGTTCACGATCGGAGACTCGTCCGGCTACTTCGGCCACTTCTGCGCGGTCGAGGTCGTCGTCGTCGACACCGCGGCGCCCATCGCCGACTTCTCGCCGGGCACGCCGGATCCGACCCGGGGCCAGGCCGTCCTCTTCACGGACCTCAGCACGGATCCCGACGGCGAGGTCGTGGCATGGTCGTGGCACTTCGGCGACGGAGCGACGAGCATCCTCCAGCACCCGGTCCACGTCTACACCGCGCCGGGCACGTACAGCGTCCAACTCGTCGTGACGGACAACACCGGCATCTCGAGCCGCGTCACGAAGGACCTCGTCGTGAGCTTGAACACGCCGCCTGTCGCCTCCTTCACGGCGGACCCGACCTACAGCCCGATCGGCGGTTCGGTCCAGTTCACGGACACGAGCGTCGACGCCGAGGGGCCCATCGCGCAGCGCGCGTGGAGCTTCGGCGACGGGTCGGGCTCCACGCTCGCGAACCCGGTCCACGCCTACGCCGCCGAAGGCGTCTACACGGTCACGCTGACGGTCTTCGACGCGGGCGGTCTTTCGGACACGACGACCCGGATCGTTTACGTCGACGGCGCGCCCCCGACGGTCGCGATCGCCTTCACGTGCGCGGCCTGGAGCGCGACGAGCGCCGAGTGGTGCCTCGCGCCCATCGCCGACTACGCGGGAACGGCGAGCGACACGCTCGGTCTCGCGCACGACCCGCTCTGCACGGCCAACGGCCCCGAGGCGCCCTGCACGGGCACCGTCGCGGGCGATGGTCAGCACGTCGCCACCATCACGGCGCGCGACTTCGCGGGCCACGTCGCGACGGCGACCGCGACGATCGGCATCGACACGACGCCCCCGACGGTCGTCGTCCCCGCGGACCTCGTCCTCGAGGCGACCGGTCCCGACGGCGCTGTCGCGACCTTCGTCGTCGACGCGGCGGATGCGACGAGCGGCCTTGCGTCGTTCGTCTGCGATGCGGACTCCGGCGAGGTCTTCCCGCTCGGCGCGACGACGGTGACGTGCGTCGCGACCGACGTCGCGGGTCACACGACCACCGGAACCTTCTCGATCCTCGTCCAAGACACGACGCCCCCGGCAATCACCGTCCCCGCGACGATCGTGCTCGAGGCCACGGGCCCCTCCGGCGCGGTCGCGACCTTCGAGGCGACCGCGACCGACGTCGCCACGGGCGTCGCGAGCCTCGGCTGCGAAGCGCCGTCCGGCTCGACCTTCCCGCTTGGCGCGTCGACCGTGGTCTGCACGGCGACGGACGGCGCGGGCAACGTCGGCGCGGCCGCGTTCGGGATCCTCGTGCGCGACACGACGCCGCCCGTCGTGACGCCGCCCGCGAACCTCGCCGCGTACGCGACGACCGCCGGCGGCGCCTACGTCACGTACGGCCCCGTCCCCTCCAACGATCTCGTGGACGGCGCCGGCACCGCGACGTGCGCGCCCGCTTCGGGCTCCCTCTTCCCGCTCGGCACCACGGTCGTCACGTGCAGCGCCACCGACCGAGCGGGCAACACGGGGACGGCCACCTTCGAGGTGAGCGTCACGTTCGACTGGTTCCACTTCCGCCCGCCCGTGATGGAGGGCCACGCGTTCAACCAGGGCGCCCAGATGCCCGTGAAGTTCTGCCTCGCGGGCGCAAGCTCGGTCGTGAACGACGCGGTCGCGCGGCTCTACCTCGCGCCCGTCGCGAACGGCGTCGTCGGAACGTGGATCGCCGCCCCCGGCGACGGCCTCAAGCATTCGAGCGAAGCCCACCGGTTCCGGATGCCCTTCGAGGGCCACGGGCAGGGCATGAGCACGGGCTGCGGCCACGGCAAGGCCGGCGACGACAACGAGCACACGCCGAACGACCCGACGCGATCCTCCGGCATCTACGAACTGAACGTGGAGACGAAGGACCTCGCGAAGGGCACGTGGCGTCTCCGCCTCGACCTCGGCGACGGCGTCCTGCGCACGCGCGACATCGTGATCAAGTGAGGCCGGTGAGGCGCTGCGGCCGCGCCGCGCCTCAACGCCGCCCTCGCCTCGCGGGAGCGGCACCCGTCATCTTCGCGATGCGCTCGTCGAACCACGACGGGACGACGAACCACGCCTTCGGGAAATAGGTCTCGACGGCCCGGACTCCCGGGGCCGCAAGAAGGCTCAGCGTGAGCGCCTCCACGTCGGCGACCGCCTCGAGGTGACAGTAGAGGTCGACCCACGGGTGGGCGAGCGCCTGCCTCGGCGAGGCCTCGAGCATCGCGTCCCACCAGACGAGCGAAGGCAGCTCCCGCCGGCACCTGTTCAGGAAACCCGGCGTCGTCGCCGCGTTTTCGAGGAGGACGACGAAGCGCGCGAGGACGGCGCCGCGGTACCGCGTGAAATCGAGGACCGGGAACGTCCAGATCGCGCGCGACGCGAGAAGCTCACGGTAGCGGCGGTCCAGCGTCCGACGACTGACGCCTGCGGTCCTGGCGACGTCCGCGAGCGAGGCCTCCGCGTGCGTGCGGAGCGACGCGAGGATGCGCCAGTCGGCCGCGGTGGGCGCGAGCGCGCTCGCGGGCGGCTCGAAGGGGATGCACAGGGAGACGGCGTCGACGCCCGGAAGCTTTCCGACGAGGCGGGTGCATCGTCCGAGCGCGGCCTCGCTTTCCTGCGCGTAAAGGAGGAGGACATAGGGGCCCACCTGGTCGACGCCGGCGAGAACGCCGTCCACGAGCGCGAGCGCCTCGAGGACTTCGCCCTTGCGTCGCGGGTCGTCCACCCGGACGTCGCCTCCGGCAAGGCCGGCGCCGAAGAGCGATGGATTTGGGACGACCTCCTGGCGCACGAGGAAGCCTGCCTCGCGCCAGGCCTTGAGGCGCGACCAGACGGTCGACCGGTCGACGCCCAGGCGGCGCGCGAGGTCCGGGGTGGCCAGGCGCGGATCGCCGCCGCCCCAAAGGAGGACGCGGCCGCGGTACATCTCGCGCAGGATCGCCGCGTCCAGCCGGTCCATGGCACGGATGAGGGGCGGTGGCGCTTCAAATGTCCGATCCGTCGTCCTGGCCACGACCGCCGGGCCATGGGAGCGCGCGACCCGCCCCGCAGTCGACGCATCGGCGACAAGCATCCAAGGTCCGTGGACGGCCATGACCTCTCGGTGAGAACCTGTTCCGCCACGCCGAGAACTCCCGGACCCTCACGCTCGCAGCCCTCGAAGGAGGCACCCGCCGCGTCCCCGAGCGCGACCTTGCGCGCCTCGAGGAGACACTCGAGGGGCCGCTTCTTCGGCCGGCGGATCCGGAGTTCGTAAAGGCCACGCGCCTTTGGAACGGCATGATCCGGCGCAGCCCCGCCCTCGTGGCGCGTCCACGGCACGCGCGCGACGTCGCGACGCTCGTGTCGTTCGCGCGCAAGCAGGGTCTCCTCGTCACCGTGAAGGGCGGCGGTCACCACATCGCCGGGCTTGCCGTCGCCGACGACGCGCTCGTCATCGACCTCTCAGGGATGCGGACCGTCGCGGTCGATCCCGGGACGAAGACGGCCCGCGTCGGGGGCGGCGCGCTCCTTCAGGACGTCGACCGCGAGACGCAGAAGCACGGCCTTGCGACCGTCCTCGGTTTCGTCTCCGACACGGGCGTGGGGGGCCTTACCCTCGGCGGGGGTTTCGGCTACCTCGCGCGTCGCTTCGGATGGGCTGTGGACAACCTCCTCGAGGTCGAGATCGTGACGGCCGACGGCCGGATCCTGCGCGCGAACCACGACGCGCATCCCGATCTCTTCTGGGCCGTGCGCGGCGGCGGAGGCAACTTCGGCGTCGTGACCGAGTTCACCTTCCGCCTCCATCCCGTCGGTCCCATGATCACCGGCGGGGCGATCGCGTGGCCCGCCGAATCGGTCGAGGAGGCGCGCCGCATCTTCACGGCCTACCGGGAATTCACGGCCTCGGCGCCTCGCCACCTCACGGTGTTCCTGAGCATCCGTCGCGCGCCTCCGGCGCCGTTCATTCCCGAAGCGTGGCATCATCGACGCGTCGCCCTCGCGCTCGTCTGCCACAGCGGCCCCCTCGACGACGCGCGTCGCGAACTGGACCCGCTCCTCGAGGCGATCGGCGAGCCGATCGTCGACGCCGTCGCGGCGCGACCCTACGCGGAGCAGCAAGGCTTCATCGATGGGGCCGAGCCGCACGGGATGCACTACTACTGGAAATCCGAGCACGTGGCGTCGATCCCCGATGCTCTTGTCGACGTCGTCGCGGCGTTGTCGCAGGAGAATCCCATCCCCGAGGCCGAGGTGGGCTTCCTCCACGTCGAAGGCGCCTTGAACGAGCGGGCCGACGATGACGGCGCGGTCGGCAACCGCCGCACTCTCTACATCATGGGGGTCACCGGCATGTGGGCGCCCGACGACCCGGACGCCGCGATGCACGTCGCGTGGGTGCGGGAGGCGTGGGCGCGGTTCCGGGCCTACTCGAGCGGCAACTACGTCAACTTCCAGACGGCCGACGACGGGGAGGACCGGCTGCGGGGGACCTATGGGGCGAATCTCCCGCGGCTTGCCCGCGTGAAGCGGGCCTACGATCCGTCGAACCTCTTCCGCGCCAATCGCAACGTGCGACCGACGACGTGAAGCGGTCCCGTTCGTCCCGAAGCCGGTGGGCGCTCCGCGACGTCCCGACAGGCCGCCCTGTCGAACCTCGATGCGGACTCAAGGCGTCGCTGCCATCGGGCCGCGCGCCCTCGGACGCGTGGAGTCGGCCGAGGGTCCGCGCGGACCTGGATCCTGGTTCGACGGTTCAGCGGCGGCGCCAGGCGACGAGGCCGAGCCCGACGAGGCCGACCGTGGCGAGCGCGAGCGTCGGAAGCTCGGGCACGGGCTGGGTCGGCATCTGGGACGGGGCCGTGACCCCGGAGGCCGGGTCGTTGACGGCGACCTGGAGGTTCACCGAGTTGCCGCCGCCCTTCGTCGCGGGCGTGTTGTAGATGCGAAGCGCGAGGCGCTCGCCCTCCTCGATGACGAAGTTCGAGACCTGGACCGACCCGGTCACGATCGTCTGAGGTCCGTTCCCGGTCGCAAGGGGGATCGGGGGCGCAGCGGCCTTGAAGGCGCCCGTCGTGTTGATCTTGCCGATCTGGATGTCGAACGCGTCGGCGTTGCCCTGGCCCTTCACCTTGATCGAGTAGGGCCAAGCGCCCGAAAGGTTCCACGTCGCGATGGACACGTCGCCCTGGAAGATCGCGGTGGCGCCATTGCCGATGTCGTGCCACCCGCTCGCCCCGACGGGGGCCGTCCGGCTGAGGACGAGGTTCGGGTAGAGATACCATCCTTCGGTTGCGGCCGCTTCGGCGGCGGGAGCATGCACGGTGAGAGCGAGAAGGGCGGTCGCGAGGGCGATCAGGGGCTGGCGCGTCATCCGACGGGTCATGGCGGGGGCCTCCAAGCGCGGATACGCCCCGAACATATCTGAACACCGTCGGTGCGCTGATCGAGAGGTTTCCTCTAGGATCGGCCCCCCAGGCCGCCAGGAAGCGCCGGAACGGATCCCCGCGGTCGATGGTTCAAATTCCGGCTCCGCGAAAGCGCGCGAGCGGCGCACCCTGCGCCGGGTCGCAAGACGCTCGGCAAGAACGCCGCTCGCGGGCGGCTCAGGTCGGTCGGTCCTCACGCGAGAAGCTCGAACGCGCCGAACGGTCGCGCGACGCCGTTCACCACCAGGTCGACCTCGTGGAGACCGGGTCGATGGCGTCGCGTGGTCCGGGGCGCGAAGGACACCGTTTTCGAGAATTTCGCCGTCCCGCCGGCCGCGAGGCGTTTCGTGGGCAGCTTGAAAGTTTTCGTCGTTCCCCGATGTCCGCGGGATTTCGGGAAACGGACGCGGAGCGCGAGAACGGCGGTCGTCTCGGCCCCCTTGTTCGTGAGCACGATCGCGAACCGGAGGTCGCTCCCGATGCGAGGGCGCGGCGGGTCGAGAGTCCCGGAAACCTCAATCGCGTCGCCGCCCTCGCCCCCCGCGAGGCGGATCGCCTCCGGGTGGCCCGCGCGCACGAGGCCTCGGAGGGCGTGGAGAACAAGCCTCCGGCGCTCGGGCGGCGCCTCGTCGAGCCAGCGCGCGGTCACCGCGAGCGCGACCTCGGGATGGTCCTTCGCGACGTCATTCAGGTTGTTGGCTACGGAGCGGCGCACGTAGGCGCTCGGATCGTCCTTCAGCTTCTCGAGGAGCGCGAGCACCGGCGACGGATCCGCCTGGAATGGCGCGAGGCGCGCCGCCCAAGGGAGACGCGGCCGCGTCCCTTCAGACACGAGTCGCCGCACGCGCTCGTCAGGGTCTCGCGTCCACCGTTCGAGCGTCGGGAGCGTGAGGGCCGGGTAACGCTCGATGAAGGGGCGGATTGCGAACTCGCAGCTGGACCGCCGCGTGATTTCGCGCATCGCCGCGAGCGAGGGTTCCGGGTGGCCGAGGCCGCGCCGCTCGACAAAGACCGCGTGCGGGTGATGATGGAAGGCCTCCATACCCTGGCCCATCGGATCGGCGAGCGGGGCCCCGAGCGATGCCAGGACGATCGGAAGGGCCTCCTCGTACGCCGGGGGCAAGGCCCGCGCGAGCGCCTCCGCGATGTGGCGAGCGCGGTCGAGCAGCTCGAGCCCGTCGAGGCCTGTCGAGGCGTCGGCCCTGAAGGTTTCGCGAGGGAAGGCGGGCCACGCGCGCGCAAACTCGTCGGCAATCCGCTCCACGCGGAGCCGGTCGAAGAAGAATTTCAGGGCCTCGCCCATCGCCGAAGGAGGGACGCCCCGCGGCCTTGAAGATGCCGCCCGCCCCCCACGCCGACATCGAATGGAGGATGGCTCAAGAGCGGACCTCGATGGATATGTTCGCGAGAAGGCCTTCCGCCCCCTCATGTCCAAGGGCCCGACTCCCGGGGCTCATGTCCACGCGGTTGGCGCTGCTGGCGATTCCTCTACTCATGATCATGGCGACCCCCCTTGCGAGCGCGGGCGCGCTCGACGTCGCCCACTGCTCCCCCATCTTCGAAGACACCTTCGACGCGGAAGCTCTCGGCCTCAACAAGGCGACCCTCGCGCACTGGACGATCTCGGACGGAACGATCGACGTCATCGGCGCGGGCGGCGCCCACGACATCCGACCCGGACACGGCCGTTACCTCGACATGGACGGTTCCACGAGCAACGCAGGAAAGATCACCTCGAAGGCGGCCTTCGCGCTCACGACCGGAACCTACGTCGTCGAGTTCGAGCTATCGGGCAACGCCCGCAACACCGCGAGCGACTCCGTCACGATCACCTTCGGCACGCTCTTCACCGAGACGATCACGCTCCCGGGCGCCGCTCTCTTCAAGAAGTACCACCGCGAGATCGCGGTCCCCGCCGACCAGAGCGCCCGCCTCTCCTTCGAAGGCATCGGCGGCGACAACATGGGTCTGCTCCTCGACGACGTGATGCTCTGCCGCTCGACGGCCACCGCGAGCCCCTCGTGGTACGCCTCCGCCGGCGGCCTGACGGAGAACGCCTGCGCTCCCTCGGGCACCGTCGTCCTCGCCGAGGGCGCAAGCCACCTCTTCACGAGCGACGTCGCGGCGACCGAGACGTTCACGTTCGGCACGAACACGGTCTGGGGCTACTCCATCCAGCTTAGCGAGGGCTACACCGGCACCTACGAAGTGCAGGTCGGCCGCTACGACGGCACGTTCACGTCCCTCGGCAGCGCCACCGTGGCCGCGAGCGCCGCCACGCGCGCGACCGGCACGGTCACGGTCACGGGCGCCTTCGACGTCGTGCCGGGCGACCGGCTCGCGCTCCTCGTCAAGAACGTCGCCAACTCGCCCGCCGGGTCGGCGATCACGGTCGTGACCGGCCAGGCCTCGGGCGACTGCACGCTCGCGCGGACGTACCTCGGCCTTCCGGCGAACGCGCCCCCGTTCCCGACGCCGGAGCTCGGCTCGCTCGCGCTCGTCGGCCTCGGCGCCATCGCCGCAGTCATCGTGCTCCGCCGCCGCGCCTGAACGACGAACGTCCGCCGCGCGGGGAGGTTCCCGCGCGGTGATCTCCCCTTCCGTATAGAAATGGCTTGGCCGACGCCCCGCGGGGACTCGACGGCGCTCGCGACCGGCGAGACGACCAGAACCCCCATGCGGTTGTCCGGCCTCGAACGAGCGTGGGCGCGCGACTTCGCCTCATGACCTGGAACATCCTCCACGACACGCCTTGCGAGGAGGCGATCGAGCATCCGTGGGAAGAGCGTCGCGAGATGGCGCGCCTCGCGGTCGACGCCGTCGCCCCCGACATCCTCTGCCTTCAGGAGGCGACGCCTGGCCAGACGAGCGACCTCGTCGAGAACCTACCGGATCATTGGATCGTGGGCCGCGACCGGCAAGGCGGATTTGACGGCGAAGGGTGTCCCGTCGCGTTCGACACGCGCCGGTTTTCGCTCGAGGCTCACGGCCAGTTCTGGCTCGGCGTGACGCCGGACGATCCGAGCACGCTCACGTGGGGCAACGACGTGCCCCGCATCGTGACGTGGGCGCGCCTCGAGGATCGCGCGACGGGCGCGCGCTTCCGCATCGCCAACGTGCACCTCGACCACCTCGTGCCGACGTCGCGCACGAAAACGGCGCGCCTCCTGCACGAGCGCCTCGGCGACGCCACGCCGGGCGAGCCCACGATCCTCGCGGGCGACTTCAACAGCCCCGCCTGGGCGAAGCCCCATCGCATCCTCACGGGCGAGGAGCCGCGCTTCACGGACGCGCTCCGGCTCGCAGAGGAGCGCGACCCGTGGTACGCGGGCACGTTCCACCACTTCAAGGAGCACGCGTTCATCCGCGTCGACTGGGTCCTCGTGCGACCCGCGGTGCGCACGCTCGCATACCGCGTGATCCGCGAGACGCCCGCGGAGACGTTCCCGAGCGACCATTTTCCGGTCGTTGCGGAGTTCGCGGTGCCGTTCGTGCGCGTGTGAGCGCGAGGATCTCCCGGATCAAGCCGCATGGATTCCCGGGAAGTAATATCGTTGCGCCTTCCAGGCTGTCGACGGAACGATGAGGCCCACCGTCGCGTCGCCCGTGCCGCACGCGCCGCCGACGGCGCTTGCGGCCATGGAGCCCGCCTTCAGATCGCAGACGGCCTCGCCCGCGAGCACCGCGGCGTCGACGCTGTAATCCACGTGCGCGGTCCCGCCGGGCGTCACGTGCCAGAACCGCGGCAGCCCCTTGAGCGCGCTCGGCGCGAGCGCGTTCGCCTCGAGCGCGTAGGCGACGGACGCGCCGTCAGCGGCGCTTCCCGAAGCCTCGCCCGTGCCGGCAGGCGTCCGCGTGACGGCCACCTCGACCGGGCCGACGGCCACGGTCCACCCGACGCTCGCGAGCACGTCGGCGAAGGGCCCCTCGGGCGCGTGCGTGACAACCTCGTAGAAATCGCGGTCCGCCTTCGCGCGTTCGCCCCCCGGATCGGGAACAGTCGATCGGGGCCTGCACCCCGCGCGCTCGCTCTTGTGGATCGCGCGCGGCGGGCCGGGCGCTGGAATCAGCCGACCGCGAGCGGCGCGAGGGTGTCGCAGTCCCACACCCGGTCGTTCACGTCGAGGCCGCCCGAGTTGTATTTCACGAACGCCTCCTCCGTGCACGCGCGGACGCTGAAACCGAGCGTGCCCTGCGGCAGGTAGAGATATTGCAGAGCCTGATAGAAGCCCGGGTCGAGCGTTTTCGAGTGCAGCGAAAGCGTGACGGGCTCGTTGCCCGTGACGCGCCGGAGGCGAGCGTTCGGATCGTTCACGCTCGCGGTTCCGTAGTCGACCGCGCATTGCGCCTTCGACGGGTCGGGGGCGCCGTTGAACACGATGGGCGCGACGTTCTGCAGGCCGCACACGAGGACGCTCTGTCCGTCGACGGCCGGCGTGTACGTGTTCATCATGACGAAGGCGCCCGCCGGGCCCCAGTCCGGCGTCGGCGTCAGCGTGACCGTGAGGTAGCGCAATCCGATGAGCCGCGTGTTGGCTGCGTTCACGAGCCAGTCCGCAATGTATTCCCCCTTCGCGTCCAAGTAGGCGTCCGCGATGGGGCGGTTGCCGCCGAGGTGCGGGTCGGGTCCGGCCGCGCCGATCCAACCGTCCTCGTTGAGGTCCTTCCACAGGCCGCTCCTCAGCGTGAAACCGAGGTGGCCTGGAATCATCGCGGGCCGCCCGTCCGCCGACCGGCCCGGGACGGGGCCGTGGTGCACCGGCAGATACCCGAGGGGGTCCGGGCCCGCGTAGTCGGGGATGAGGTCGACCCATCCGAGGTAATCGGTCTGGAATTCCAGGAGGCGGCCCGCGGCCGAGGAGTCCGACGCGGCGCGCGACTCCTGCTCGTAGGGCGCGTAGAGGCGCCCCTGCACGAGAGCGGCGGGCCCATCGAGCGGCGCGGGGAAGGCGAAGGGCGGGTATTCGCACGACCCGGGGCAGGTCGCAAACGACGGCGAACCGAGCGGGGCGACGATCGCATCCCCGAAAGGTTTGTAGAGCTGCGCCACGGGGCCCGGCGCGACCACCGGGTACTCGTCGATGTCGACGAGCGAATCCGCCTGGGGCGTGAAGGGCTTGCCGGGCGAAGGAACCAGAAGCGGATTCACGACCGTATCCACAACGTAGTGCGTGAACAGCGATCCATCCAGGAAGACGATGCGGTCGAACGCGAGGTGACTCGCGGAGCGGTACATCTGAGGGGTGCCGCGATAGACATACGTGAAATCGGGCCCGTCTTCCGAGGGCCGCGTGGAACTGTAGAGGTTCGGGTGCGCGCCGGGCACGACGTACGAGTAGAGGTTCGCTCTCTCGATCGGGAACCATTCGTCGAACGGGGAGCGGTCCTCGTAGGTGTCGTCGATGATGCCGTCCCCGTTCTTGTCCTCCCAGCGACCGTACCAGGCGTTGAACATCCCCGTGCCGGGAAGGATCGCCTTCGGAAGCATGCCGCCGGAGGTCCGCTCGAGGTCGCCGCGGGTCGTGATCCCGGGCTGATAATTCTCGTCGGCGCCCGAGAGGACGAAACCCGGGACGGCCTTCATGTCCACCGTGTGCGCCGTTCCCGTCGTGTCCCAGAAGTCATCGAGAAGGAGGATGCCGCCGGGCGTCGCGCCGCGATCCGCGATGGCCTCAACCACGCGATTGTTTTGGCCCTTCCCGTCGAGGCGCAGTCGGTCGTGCTCCTCGGCCTCGAACCTCACGTCGCCGTCGTAGGCGGCGGCGAGGGCTGGAACGAGAAGGGCGATCGCGAGAACGCTCGAGATGACGACGCGGCGCAACGTTGGGCCTCCCGATCGAGCAGCGTGTCGGCGCGCCATAAAATCGCGGTTCCGCTATCGTTCGACGATGCATTCGCCCGCGCGGGGCCTCGCGCGCGCGATTGTGTGGACCGCTCCACGTCCCCTGAACCGGCTCGTGCGACCGGCACCCGGCCTCGCTTGCGCGGCATGATTCTCGACGGATCTGACGCGCGAGCCGTCGGTCGCTCTCGGTGTCCGACGCGGCGCGGCCGAGCGGCGACGAGGAACGACGATCGGTCGCCGAGCCGGTCTCCCCGCGCACGGTCGCGGAAGGGACCGAATGCCCGCCGATCTTGCTGCATCGCGTCCGTCGCAACGCTTTGCGTACCACGCTCTATTTCGCGCGCGCGCCCGCAATCGACCGCATGGCCCTCGCTCGATCCCGGATGCTCCCCGCTGTGCTCGCCTTCCTCGTCGTCGCCGTCGCGCTCACGCCCACCGCGGGGGCGGACGTGCTCGTGTCCCTGACCGTTCACGAAACCCCCGAGGCCCCGGCCTCGACTGCGGTCCCTTCGTGCGCGTTCTGGATCCGCGGCGAAGGCCTCCTCGCGGAAACGGGGCGCCTACTCGTCTACGAAGAGGCCTCCCCGGACCTCGTCCTCGCCTCCGTTCCCTTCGTCGGCACGCCGGAAGGGTACGGCACGTATGCGGTCCTCGCGGGCCCCGTCACGCTCGCTTCGAGCCACGCCGGGCTGCGCGTCGTCACGGCGTACGAGAATCCCGAGATCTGGACGATCACGAGCGCGCCCTTCTCGGTGGACTGCGGGTCGGCGATCGCCTCGGCCCCATGCGAGGTCTCGGCGCCGCTCCCGCCGATCGCGGCCCCCGGCCATGCGCGGCTCGACGGCTCGCACCGCTTTGAGCTCGGCTCCACGATCCCGGTGCGGCTCCGGGTCCTCTGCGACGGCGTCGCGCCCGCCGTCGCGCCCAGGCTGTTCCTGTCGAAGCTCGATGGCGGGCTTCCCGCGCTCGAGCAGGCCGCGCCCTCGACGTCGCACCCCGGGTCCGCGATGCGGTGGATCGGTCACCACTGGCACCATGAGCTCGACACGCGCAGCCTCACGGCGGGCACGTGGCGCCTGCGCGTCGAGGTCGGCGACGGGACCGAGCACGCGACCCGGCTGAGCCTCGTGTGATCCGGTTGCGAGTCCGGCCGGCCCAACGTTACGGGACACTTTCGCGAGAACCACATGCGGCGAGCGCGACCGCGCACGACGAAACCGGTCTCACACACGCAGCCGAGGAAGCTCCGGGCCCGGCCACGGCAAGCGCGCGGACGGGCCCGTCGACCGGATCGCGGCCCGCACCGGGCGCGGCTTTCGCGTCGGCGACGATTCCGCGCACGCTCCCCCCATTTCGAGCCCGGCCGCCCAAGAGCTTTTCGGGCCGCTTCCGCAAAGCACTTATCAAGTACACCAGGTTGAAAGGGGTACGGATGCCTTCCGACCTGGGTCCTGATTTCGAGGCCTTCCTCGAAGCCGCGCCCGACGCGATGATCGTCGTCAACGGCGGAGGTGTCATCGAAAAGGCCAATCGGCAGGCCACGCGGCTGTTCCAAAGCGACGATCTCGTGGGCAGCCCGGTCGAAAGCCTCGTCCCCGCCAGGCTGCGCGCCCGGCACGGGGCCCATCGCGCCGCCTTCTCGACGCTGCCGCAGGCGCGATCCATGGGACGCGGCATGGATCTGCGCGCTTTGCGCGGCGACGGCACGGAATTTCCCGTCGAGATCAGCCTCAGCCCGTTGCACATCCGGGGTCGCACCGTCACGCTTGCCGCCATCCGCGACACGTCGGACCGGAAACAAGCCGAGGCGAAGTTCCGCGGACTTCTCGAGGCCGCGCCCGACGCCGTCGTGATCGTCAACAAGGCCGGCGAGATCGTGCTCGTGAACACGCAGACCGAGCGCCTTTTCGGATACGGGCGCGAAGAGATCCTCGGCAAGACCGTGGAGATCCTCATCCCCGATCGTTTCAAGGCGCGTCATCCCCCCCATCGGGACGGATTCTTCTCGGACCCGCGGGTGCGCGAGATGGGCGCGGGGCTCGAACTTCATGGTCTGCGCAAGGACGGAACCGAGTTCCCCGTGGAGATCAGCCTCAGCCCCCTCGAGACGGAGGAAGGCATGCTCGTGAGCAGCGCGATCCGCGACATCACCGAACGCAAGCGGGCGGAAGAGCGATTGAAGGAAAGCGTCCGCGAGAAGGAAGTCCTCCTGAGCGAGATCCACCACCGGGTCAAGAACAACCTGCAGGTCATCGCGAGCCTCATCAATCTCCAGAGCGGCACCATCGACGAACCCGCCGCTCGCGCCGCCTTCGCCGAAAGCCGGAACCGCGTGAAATCGATGGCGCTCGTCCACGAGACGCTCTACCGCTCGAAGGAGTTCGCGCGCATCGCCTTCGGCCCCTACATCGAGGAACTCGCCTCGGAGCTCCTGCGGGCCTATGGAGTCGGCGACCGGAAAGTGCACGTGACGATCGAAGCCTCCGGCGAGCCCATCGTGGTCGACACCGCGATGAGCCTCGGGCTCGTCGTCAACGAACTCGTCAGCAACGCCATCAAGCACGCCTTCCCGGGCAACCGCCGCGGCCACGTGCTCGTTCGGTTCGGTCCCGACGACACCGGCGCCCTCCTCCTCACGGTCGAGGACGACGGGGTCGGGCTCCCGGTGGGGTTGGACGTCGAACACACGACGACCCTGGGCTTGCGCGTCGTGGCCACGCTCGCCCGCCAATTGGACGCGACGCTCGACATCCGCCCCAGGGACCCTACGCGGTTCGTCCTCCGCATGCCCGCCCCGTCAGCGGAGGAATCGTGATGAAGCCCCGCGTGCTCGTCGTCGAGGACGAGGGGCTCATCGCGCAGGACCTCGCCCACACCCTGACGCGGATCGGTTACGAGGTGACCGGAATCGTCGACACGGGCCCCGACGCCATCGCGGCCGCGACCGAGAACAAGCCGGACGTCATCTTGATGGACATCCGACTCAAGGGCCCCATGGACGGCATCGAAGCCGCGGGAGAGATCCATCGAGGCCACGACGTCCCCGTCGTCTTCCTGACCGCCCACTCGGACGCGGCCACGCTCGAACGAGCCAAGCTCGCTCGCCCCTACGGATACGTCCTCAAGCCCTTCGAGGAAGTCGATCTCAAGACGACGCTCGAAATCGCCCGCAACATTCACCACGCGGAAGTCGCCCTCGCACGCGCCGAAGAGCGCCACCGCGCCATCCTCGCCACGCTCGACGAAGCCGTCATCGGCATCGACGCGGATGGACGCGTCACCTTCCTCAATCCGGCCGCCCGGAGCCTCACCGCCCGATCGGACGCGGAAGCGATCGGGCGGGACCTCGCCGAAGTCGTGGCCCTGAGCCTCGGAAACTCGAGCCTCGACCTCGTGCTCGCCCAGGCCCGCCGCAAACGCGAGTCCCGAACCTTCGAAGCCCGGCTCACGGGAGCCGACGGCGCGCGCCACGACGTGCGCGGCGCGCTCCTGCCCATGCGCGACGGCTACGTCATCACGCTGCGCGATACACTCGACCGGGCCAACTACGAACGGCTCATAAGAGAGCGCGACGTGAAAATTGCCGCGCTCGAAAAGCGCGTCGAGGAACTCATTTGAGAGCCGGGGCGCGACGAGGATGCGCGATGAGTCGCCACCGAAGCTGAGGTTCGAGAGAGCGGCTGGACAAGTCGCCCCGTAGAACACCTCTATAGTTGCTATTACTGTGCTATTCGCGCGAGCTGTACGCCGAATGGTTTCGCTACGCCTCGCGAAAGTCACGGTACACGTCCCCTCATCAAGCCAGGGCACCTGGCCGCTGCCGACCCCTACGTCTTTGCCAGCCGGGAGATCGCTCAGGGCGACCCTGTCGACGTGAAGGTCGCGTGCGCGTGGATCGACGAAACACCGGAGCCGTGGCGTTTCCTCGGAAACAACACGACGCCTACACGGGAAGACGTGCCCCGAAGCTGAGGCACGTTCACGTGCCAGATCCAAATCCTGGACGACCCATCTCTGTGGGCGTCGCCTGACGTTCGGCGACGTTATCGATTCCAACCTCGGAGGCTGGGTCCCATCAGTGCTGCGCGCGATCTGCGCTACACGAGCCAAGTCTTCAGCAGCGCCTGGCGGTATTCTTCGCTCGTGGTAAAGGGCTCGAGGTGGCTTGCGCCAGGGACCCGTAGAAGCGTTGTGCGCTCTTGCGGCGCGCGACGTGCGACGGCCTCCGTGAGCGCAGGAGGCGTTGTCTCGTCTTCCTCTGCGAGACAGAACAGGATGCGTTCAGGAAGCGCGTGCGCGATGTTCTCGTCGGCTTGCGCGAACCGCGACGTTTTGGGAAATGCACGATCGAAGACATCCATCGCAAGCCGTCGAAGTCTATCCCGAAACCATATGTTGAGATTTGGAAACGGCGACTCCAGCACGATGGACTTCACGCCAGAAAGCCGGGGCGCGGCGTTGGCAACGGCGCAAGCGCCGTAGCTGACGCCAACGACATGGACGGGCAGGAAGCCTGACCCGGCTTGGGCGAAACGCGTGGCGGCCAACACGTCATCGAGAGGATATGTCGCCGGCCCTTCGCTCGCGCCGTATCCGGTGAAGTCGAACGCGAGCGCCTCCAGCCCCGCCTCGTGAATGAAGTCGATCCACCCGCGCTGGACGAACCAATCCTTCGCCCACCTCGTGTCGGGGTGCGCCAAGACCACGACGCCGCGCGGCCGCTCCACAGGGAACCAGCGGGCGACGAGCCGTTGTCCGACGTCTCCCTCGATGACGACCTCCTGGCTCGGCGGATGCTTCGGTTTCTCGGGCGGCGTGCGGCGGCGGCCGCGGACGAAGACGGCCTTGGCAAACAACCCGACGAGACGGCGCTCGAGCCTTGATGGTGGTCCCCGATCCAAATGTCGACCTCCCGCCTTTCGTAGCACGCATGCCCGTTCTTCGGTCCGAGCCAGTTGCCGGTGCCGCGAGGACTGCGGGTGCGGGATACGACGCTGTCGTGTACCGCGCTTCGAATTTGAGCACCATCATAAGTCACCCGCCGTGGAATCTGCACGCCGCGGCGCATCCCGCGGGTGCGGCGATCACCGAGGCGTGGAGCGCGAATTCCAGACTGCCTCTTGCTCTTCGATCCAGCACGTGACGCGCTCGCAGGCGACGTGGACATGAAGCGGCGTCTGCCACCCCACATCAAGCACGCCGGGAAACGCACGGATGGCTTGCTCAACTTCGACGATCTCTCCGAGCGTCGGCGCGACCGTCGCGAACGAGACTCCTGGGGGGTCGAGGAACTCCGCGAGCGGGAAAACGCGCGCGGGATTTTGGAGCGCGCGCCCGGCCGCCGTCGCGCTCTCGGCTAAGACGAAGAAGTGCGCGATCACGAGCCCTCTCGCGTTGGCTTCGCTGAGCGCCGGCATCGTTCGGATGGCACCCGCATTCAGAAGCGCTTCTCGCCGCCTGGCGACGGTCCGTCTCGTGAGCCCGACGACCGCGGCGAGATCCGTGACGGATGCCCGCGGGTCGTGGACGAGCGCCCGCATGACGCGCCAATCGAGAGGCCCGAGCGTCGCGCGACGCGCGTCGAGCCGGGTCACCCGGATCGCCGCCGTGAGCAGCGGCTCTCCCAGCGCGTCGAGGAGTTCGGGGGGGACTGTCGGGTCGCCAGGTCGCGAGTAGCTGATGACGCTCATACGCCCGCCGCTGTTCTCGACCGCGGTCACGACACTGTCGGCCGCCAGCACGTCGGCCACGCGCATTCTGCCGGGTTCTGCGACGAAGAGGTGTCCGTGAGCGGTTCGGCCCACGACCTCGGGTGCGGGGATGCAGTGGAAGGCGGAGAGAAAACCCTCTTCCTGGAGTCGAGCCACGCGAGCCTTCGCGGCCGCCCCGGTCATGCCCGCCGCCCGGCCGACCCGCTCGAACGAGTCGAAAGGCCGGGCGAGCAGGTGCGTGAGGATGGCGAAGTCGCGCACGTCCACGGCCCACTTATCAAGGTGCTCAATCTTAAACTCCGGAGCCGGACAGGTTCCAATCCCGGGGGCGACCTGCCACGGGCGTGGCTTCGCAGGATGTGGTCGTCGTCGGCGGCGGCCTTTCAGGGCTGATGGCCGCCGCGCTCCTCGCCAAGGACGGCACACGAGTGCGGCTCGTCGAATCCAGCGCGTCTCTGGGGGGCATGGCGCGCACGCGCCGGGAGCATGGTTACGCCTTCAACCTGGGCGCCCATGCCATGTTCTCGGGAGGACACGTGGGGCGCGTCCTCAAACGCCTTGGTATTCAGCTGCGCGCCGGCGTGGTCGCGCCGGCGACCGGCCGAGTGGTCCACGACGACCGCATCTTTCCGCTTCCGACGGGTCCCCTGGCCCTCCTCGCGTCCGACCTCTTTGATCGCCGTGGCAAGCGCGAGCTCCTCGCGTTCCTTGCACGCCCGCCAAAGGCTTCCGACGCGACGCTCGTCGGACGGACCCTGGAGGACTTCCTTGACCAGCGCTTCTCCAGCGAGCGCGCGAAGGCCTTCCTCAAGATGTTCGCGCGCCTCACGACGCTCGCGCACGGCCCGTCGACGACCAGCGCGGCCGTCGCGATCGAGCAGATGGTCATGGTGACCCGCGCGAAGACGCTGTATCTGCACGGCGGCTGGCAGAGTCTCGTTGACGATCTGCGTCAAGCGGCGTCCCGGCATGGCGTCGTGCTCGAAACGAGTGAGCGCGCTGCTGCTTTGCGGAACAGGGATGGGTGCGTGTCTGGCGTCGAGCTCGAAGCCGGCCGCACGCTGGCCGCCGATGCCGTGATCCTCGCGGTCCCGCCCCGTTCCGCGCTCCAGATCGCTCCGGACGTGCCCGAACTGCGGGCGGCAGCCGACGCGAGCCTTCCCGTGCGCATGGCATGCCTTGATGTCGGCTTGTCCGACTTGCCCCGGCCGGATCTCACGTACGCCCTGGGCCTCGGCGAGCCGCTTTACTATTCGGTCCATTCCCGCTACGCCGAGCTGGCGCCACGCGGATCCGCCCTCGTCCACGTCATGCGCTACCTTGCCCCCGGAGAGGCGCCCGACGACGCCTCGCGCGCGATGGAGCAATTCCTCGACTTTCTGCAACCCGGCTGGCCCCAGCGGGTCGAGGCAAGGCAGGACCTTCCCGAGATCACGGTTTCGAGCTGGTGGCCCCGCCCAGACGTTTCCCGGCCCTCGAGCCTCGTCGAGAGCGTGTCCGGCCTCTATCTGGCAGGCGAGTGGGTCGGTCCCGATGGCCTCTTGGCTCACGCATCTGCGGCGAGCGCTACCGCGGCCGCCGGTCTCGCCGCGAGCCACGCAAACGGACACCCGCGCCGCTACGGCCGCGTCACCACGTGAGAGGAACGGTGCCTCCGTAGTGGTTGGCGAGTGCCGCGGCACCCGCGCCAGCCATGAAGAACGCTGCGTCCTCGTCGAGGGAAAAAGTGAAGCGGATCGGGCTCCCGAAGAGCTTGCGGAACGGGTCGACCGCGAAGCGGACGAGGTTTGGCCCCATTGCGAGAACGAGATCGCCGCGCGAATCCGGGTACGATTATCTGGGTTCTCGGAGCCTTTAGCTCCGTCACCGCTATAGAGGCCGAATAAGGCAACCCGCTCCTCATCGAGAATGATGCAAGCAGAGAGTTCGACAGAGTCGCTGTGGCCGTCGGCCTATTGGACGGGGACCCGACCTCCCTCAAGCGGGGTCATGCGGTACTCCGAGGAAAGGTACCTTCGCGTCTGGATAAAGCTGGCTGACGACTTTGCCGCCGATCCATTCCAGGAAACTTTGGACCTCGATAGGACCCCAAGACATGATATCTTTTCACATGCCGCCGGCATGGCGGAGCTCTCCCCGGGGCCTCGAGACAGATCCCAGACACGAGAACAGGGCTCGTAAGGCGCAGGCTATCAAAAAATGTATTGCTGGTTGTCTATGGAATTTGAGTAGCGGGGAGTAGATTTGAACTACTGATCTACGGGTTATGAGCCCGTCGGGATTTCCTGGCTACCCCACCCCGCTGGTGCGAATGGTGAACGCATTTCTCCCTGCGTTCGTGACGGGTGTTGAGCCCGTCGGGAGCGTGAGCGGAGCGAACGCCGCGGACGACCCGAAGGTCGTCCAGCGTTTCCTGGCTACCCCACCCCGCTGGTGCGATGCGGCGACGAGGGATTCGTCGTTCCTCAGGAAGGACGTCCCGGTTTCCCGGGCCCGCGAAGTCGCCTATCGCGCATTGCGGGATAAGGGTTGCGGTTCAAGGAGCGGCGGCGCGGGGACCGATCCCTGCCATGGCGCCGCACCCGCGTCGACGCGGGCTCGGCGGCGACGGCGCGGGCGAAGGCTCATGGTGCCTCCCTCCGCGTCCCACGCGGAGGTTCCCGCCCGATGCCGCGCACGCTCGCCGTCCTCGCGCTCCTGCTCCTCGTCGTCCCGGCCGCGCTCGCGAACCATGGTTCCCTCCGCTTCGAAGCGGAGGAGCCGTCGCCCGCGTCGCGCCAGCGCACGTGCG
This sequence comes from Candidatus Thermoplasmatota archaeon, assembly GCA_035540375.1. Lineage (NCBI taxonomy): Archaea > Methanobacteriati > Thermoplasmatota > Thermoplasmatota archaeon. Next base: position 42,901 of record DATLGO010000004.1, on the reverse strand, counting down.
TGCCCGAAGCGCTCGCGTGGCCGGACGTCCTCCCGGGCTGCGAACCCGTGGTGGGGCTCGGCGTGATCCCGGACGCGGGCGTCCCGATCCTCGACGCGATGCTCTGGACGCCGGGCGTCTTCCCCGCGCACCCGGAGGCGCGCGTCGCGACGTCGTGGGGCTCGGGATCCCCCGATCGCGAGACGGGCGTCGCGCCCGCGCTCGTCGCGCCCGGCCTCGCGCACGCGGTCGCGTTCTACGGCTTCTGGGCGGACGAGAACGGGAACGGGATCGTCGACCAGGCGGTCGTCGTCGCGTCGGGGTCCCGTTTCGAGCGGTACGAACCGGGCAACGAGTTCGTGCCCGCGATCCGGCGCGCGCCCTACGAGGGCGCCCTCGTCGCCTTCCTCGAGCCGGGCGCCCACCCGCCGGTCACGGCGTCGTACGAGCGGCCGGCCGCGTCGGAGCCGGACGTCCGCTTCGCGTTCGTCGAGGGCGCGACCCGGCTCCACCGCGCGGACGCGCCGATCGTCCTCCTCGACGGGTCGCTCCTCGAAACGTACACGATGGAGACGGTCGCGGAAGCGGTCCTCGTTCCGGATTGGGCCGAAGGCCGGCACTACCGTCCCGAGCCTTGGAGCCGCGTGGACGTCGACGTGTACGCGGCCCTCGCGCCTGGCCCCGTCGCGGCGCTCTACGCGGCGACGGCCGCCCCGCTCGTGCGGGACGTCGGGTCGCCCGGCCTCGGCGCGTGCCCGGAAGGCTGCAGCGCGCCGCCCGCGCCGGCCCCGGGCGCGGGCGCGGTCGTGCGGCTCGCGTACGCGGCGTACGAGGACGAAGTCTCGGCCGCCTGGCTCGACGATCCGCGCCGCGCGAGCACGAACGCGGGCCGCCTCGCGACGTACCAGGAGCGCTACGCGGGGTGGATCGACGTGATGCCGATGCTCGTGGCGCTGAACGGCGGCGAGCGGTCGCTTGCGCGCACGGCGCCGCTTCCCGCCGCGCCCGGGGCCGCAAGCGGTCTTGCGGTGCCGCCGGGCGGCCTCGTCGCGGCCGAGGTCCGCACGGGGCTGTGGTTCGACGCGACGGGCGACGGCTTCGTGGGCGCCGTCGGCGAGGATCCTTACGACGGCGGCAACCGGCCCATCGCGCACCGCTACCGCGATTCGGCCGGCGAGTTCGTCCCCGTCGCGACGCGGTCGGAGGCGGGGTTCATCACGATGCGGATCACGCTCACGCCCGACGCGACGTGGGGCGACCCGGGCATCCTTCTCGTGACCCCGGGCGGCGCGCCGGCTCCCGGCTCGGGCTGCGAGGTCCTCGCCGACCCGTGCATCTCCGGGTATGCGTTCGTCGAGGGTTCGGAGAGCGTGGTCCTCGAGGCATGGCCCGTGCACGACCAGCGCCCCGGCCACCTTCTCACGACGCTGTACGTGCTCTTCCCGGCCGGCACCGCGGCGGGTGGGTTCACGGTCTGCACGGACCTGCGCGCGCTGAGCTTCCGGGAAGGGGGGCTCGACGTCGTCGAGACACTGCGGGACTGCGATCACGTCGAGCGCCTCGCGCCCTGAAGGGCCGCGACGCCCGGCCGAAAGGGTCAAGGCACGCCCGGGCCCCTTCGCATCGGGAGGCTCTTTGGTGTTCCGCCGCTTCGCCCCCGTCCTGATCGCGATCGCCGTCCTCGCGGCGCCCATCGCCGCCGGGAACCACGGCACGATGCGCTACGAGACCGAGGAATCGCCGCGCGTTTCCCACCAACGGACGTGCGTCGAGGAAGCCTACCTGTGGCCGGACATCCCGTCCTGCGAAGTCTACGGCACGAACCAGGCGTCCCCGCCCTCGGGCGTCCTCATCCTGGATGCCATGCTCTGGTCCCCCGGCGTGTCCACCGCGCATCCCCAGGTGCGCGCGGGAAGCTCCGGCGTCGCGCATTCGCTCTCGCGCGAAACGGGGTTCGTGCCCGAGGCCATCTGGCCCGGCCCGGTGAACGCGCGCGCCTTCTACGGATTCTGGGCCGACGAGAACGCGAATGGCGTCATCGACCAGAAGGTGCGGACCCGCCCCGCCGGCGCGGCCGGCGTGGCGTTCGACGGCTACGACCCCGGGAACGAGTACGTGCCCGTCGGGGGTCACGCGCCGCTCAAGAACCGCCTCTACGCGTTCATCGAGCCCGGGTCGCACCCGCATTTCACGGAATCGTCCACCCGGCCGCCGGCGAACGAGCCGGACTTCCGTTACACGGGCGGCGTCGACGCGGAGACGCGCCTCCACCAGGCGAACATCTTCATCGTCTTCCTCGACGGGTCGCTGCTCCTCACGTACACGATGGAAACCGTGAGCGAAGTCTCGCTCGTGCCCGACCTCGTGAACGCGCGCCCCTACAGCGTCGAGCCGTGGAGCCGCGTCGACGTCGACACGTACGCCGCCCTTGCGCCCGGACCCGTGGCCGCCCTCTACCGCGCGACCGCGGGCTCCGCCGTGAACGAGGCGAGCACGCCCGGCCTCGGCATGTGCCCCGAAACGTGCACGGTGCCGCCCGCGCCGCTTTCCGCGGCCGCTCCCGTCGTCGCCGCGGCCTACGCGCCCTACGAGGCCGAGATCGACCCCTCCTACGCGGCCGACCCGCGCACGGCGAGCACGAACGCGGGACGCCTCGAAGAATACCGGTCGCGCTACGCGGGCTGGATCGACCTTCTCCCCAACCTCGGAGCGCCGACCGGCGGCGAAAGCGCGCTGAAGAAGGCGCATCCGCTCCCCGCCCTCGGTCGCGACGCCAATGGGAACCGCGCGATCGCGGTCCCCCCCAACGGGTTCTTCGCGGTCGAGGTGTGGACGGGCGTCTTCCGCGACCTCAACGGGGACGGTTTCGTCGGGGCGGTCGGCGACGATCCGTACGAAGGCGGCAACCGGCCCGTCGGGCACCGCTATCTCGACGCGAAGGGTGAGTTCGTGCCCTGGGACACCAAGCGCGCGGGCACCAACATGGACAGCTTCCGCATCGTTCTCACGCCGGACACCACGTGGGGAACGCCCGGCGTCATGCGATGGTCGTCGATCCCGACGCCGGTCGCGGACGACGCGTGCACCCTCCTCGCCAACCCTTGCGTCAAGGGATATTCGTTCATCACGGGCTCGGAGCCCATCGTCCTCGATGCGCCCTCCTTCTACGCGACCCAGATCGGCCACCGCCTGACGAATCCCTATCTGTGGTTCCCGCGCGGAACGGCCGAAGGCGGATTCACGGTGTGCACCGAGCCGAGGTCGATCGAGTTCAAGGAAGCGGACGTCGACGTGACGGAGACGCTGCAGGACTGCGATCGCGTCGAGCGGCTTTCGCCCTGATCACCGCGGCCGCTCGGCCTCGACGAGCGCCCGCCACTCCCGCGCCGGGACGACGGTCTGCCACTTGCGCCGCGCAAGCGCGTACACGGGGTACCCGAGGGCGAGGAGGAGGAGCCCGAGCCCGCTTTCGACGGGGATCTGCGTGAGCGTGTTCACGACGAAGAACGCGCTGAGGCCCACGAACGCGAGCGGCACCCACGGGTAGAGCGGGACCTTGTAGGGGCGCGGGAGCTCGGGGCGCTTGAGCCGGAGCACGATGACGCTTGCGCCCGCGAGGCCGTAGAAGATCCAGCCCGCGAAGACGAGCGCGTTGAGGAGCGTGTCGAAGTCGAGGGCGATCGCGAAGACGGCCGCGTAGGCGGCCTGGACGACGATCGCGAAGCCCGGCGTGCCCCAGCGCGTGACGGTTCCGAATCGCGCGGGGAAGACGCCGTCGCGGCCCATCGCGTAGCTCACGCGCGGGCCCGTGACGGTGATCGCGTTCGCGGTGCCCACGATGCTGAGGAGCACGGCGAGCGCCATGAGCGTGCGGCCCGTGTCGCCGAAGACGAGGCCCGCGGTGTCGGCCGCCGCGAACTCGCTCCCCGCGATGCCGCCAATGCCGAGGACCTTGAGGTACGCGAGGTTCGCGAGGATGTAGAGCGTCGCGACGACGAGGACGCTCACGATGAGGCTCTTCGGGAGCGTGCGTTGCGGATCGCGGATCTCCTCCGCGACCTGGGTCGAGACGCTCCAGCCGTCGTAGGCGAAGAGCGCGGGCACCATCGCGACGCCGAAGGCCGCGACCAGATCGAGCCCGGCGGGCGCCCGGAGCGCGGGCCCGGGCGCGGCGGGCGGCGCGCCCGCGTAGAAAAGGCCGATGAGGATGAGGCCCCCGATGCCCGCGATCTTCGCGCCCGCAAGGACGTTGCTCAAGCGGCCCGCGTGGCGCACGCCGAGGACGTTCACGAGGGCGAGCGCCGCGATGAGGCCGACGGCGAAGACCTTCTCGCCCCACCCTTCGATCGGGAGGAACGCGGTCGCGTAGGTGGCCGCGCCGACCGCGACGGCGGCGAGGCTTGCGCCCTTGCCGAAGTTGACGACGCTCCACCCGTTGAAGAATCCGACGAGCGGTCCGTACGCCTCGCGCAGGTAGGCGTAGTCGCCCCCCGACTGAGGGAAGATCGACCCGAGCTCCGCGTAGGTGAGGGCGGCGAAGAGGATGAGGAGCCCCGTGAAGGCCCAAACGAGCACCATGAGGAACGGGTCGGCGAGGAGGGTCGCGATGCGCTCGGGCCCGAGGAAGATGCCGGACCCGATCATCGTGCCGACGACGACGGTCGTCGCCTCGAAGAGGCCGAGGTCGCGCCGCAGCTTCGCCACGCGCCGGCGAGGAGGGGAACGGGTCTTATAGGTGGCGAAGGCGGCGAGGGGTCGCGGGCGGCGGGCGCCGGGTGGGCAACAACCTTTAAGAGCGGACGGGCGAACGGAAAGCCGCTGGAGTGGTCACGTTGACAAAGGTCCGCGAGCGGAGCCGAGGCGCCCCCAGGGCCGGCGCCCTCGCCCTCCTCGCGCTCCTCCTCGTCCCGGCCCTCTTCGCGCCCGTGCCGGTTGCGCTCGCGCATGGGGGCGGCGAGCCCCACGACCACCCCGAGGACGAGCCGAACGCGACCGAGAAGCGCAAGCAGTTCGAGGAGGCGAAGCGCCGCGCCCTCCGCGCGTACGTGAACCAGAGCCCGTGGCTTTCCCTCCACGCGGAGTCGTGGTGGTGGGGGAAGGTCGCCGCCGTCCCCGTCCCGGCCCCCGCGTCCGTCATCCTCGACCGCGAGGTCCGCCTCGCGCACCCGTGGGCCGTGTGGCTCGCGACGCGTCCCGGTACGCGGGCGGTCGACGTGTACGCGCACAACGTCGAGGCCGGCACGGGCCTTTTCGTCACGAACGTCTCGAGCGCGAAGCGCGACCTCGACTTCGACGGCAAAACGGCCGTGTGGGTGGACCACCGCGACCGTCGCCGCGGCGACATCTGGGCGCTCGATTTCGACACGAACGGCCTCGTCCGCGTCTCGAACGGGTCCCTCGACGAGCTCACGCCCGCGGTCGCGGGCGGCGTCGTCGCGTGGCAGGACAACAACAACAAGCTCACGTGGGACATCCACGCGCGCCGGCTCGACGGGTCGCCCGCAATCGTCGCCGCGAGCGGTCCCTCGCGCCAGACGGACCCGGTCGTCGCGGGCGGCGTCGTCGTGTGGCGCGCGAGCCAGTACGGCGTGTGGGAGCTTGCGTGGTTCGACGTCGCGACGGGTCGAACCGGCATCATCACGCGGGGCCCCACGGCGCCGAGCGTGCCCGTCTCGGACGGGAAGTCGATCCACTACCTCGAGCAGCGCGACGGCGCGTGGCGTCTCCTCCGCTTCGACCCCGCCTCGAAGACGGTGCGCGACATGCAGATCGCGTTCAAGTCGAGCCACCCGCCGGCGATCGCGGGCGACCTCGCCGTGTGGAAGGAGGACGACGGCAAGGACAACCTCATCTTCGCCGCGAACCTCTCGAACGGCCAGCGCGTCCAGCTCACGGGAACGCTCAAGATCCACGCGGGGCCGTACACCGACGGCGAGCGCGTCTACGCCGTGCTCGCGAACGGCACGGGCCTCGATCTCGTGACCTTCCGGCCGAGTCCGCACGCGCTCGTGCGCGCGCCCCGGCTGCTCATCGTCGACCCGCCGGTCACGGCGAACGTCATCCTCACGCGGAACGACGTCGTGGTGCGCGGATCCTTCTCCCCGGGCGAATGGGGTCCCCCCGTGAGCCTCGCATGGACGACGGACGGCATCCGATACACGGAGATTCCGCCCGCCTCCGAGTTCACGGTCACCCTGAAGCCCGGCGACTTCCGTCCCGGCCCTCACGTCCTCCAGGTGCGGGCGATCTACGCCGTCGGCGCCCCGCTCTACGCGCGCCTCTCCTTCGGCATGGCGCCGCCCGTCCAGGGCCTCGACCTCGAGCGCGTGTCCTTCGCGTACGCCCGCGCGACGCTCGCCTTCTTCATCGACAATCCGGGCTTCATCGCCCTCGTCGCGGTCGTCCTCCTCATCGTGGCGCTGCTCTTCGCCCGCGCATGGGTCCGCGGGCGTCTCCCCCTGGAGCGTCTGCGCGCCCTCGCGCGCCGCCGGTGGAAGGTCAAGGTCGAATTGGTGCGGCCCGAGGTCGAACTCGAACCGGTCGCACCGGACCGGGGCCGCCCCTGACCCGTGGCGAGGCCTCGTTTTAACCGGCGGACGGCAACCCTTATCGTCGCCATGTCCGATATCCCGGCTCGGTAGGGAGACTCGTTCGGGGAGACCGGCCCGCGTCGGGCCTTCCCGGGCGCATCCATCGGGGAGGTTCAGCCCTTGGTCGGGCCATTCAACCAGCGTCAGCGTCAGCTCGCGGCCTTCATGGCGATCGCCCTCCTGTTCGGGGCGAACCTTGCGATGTCCCACGGCGGATTCGACCGCGTGCGCGAAGGGACGCCGTCGTCGCCCGTCTCGCACGGCATGCTGTCCGCCGTCGAGCCTCCGACCCTCCACCGGTCGAACACGTTCCTGCGGCTCGGCACCGTCGGCCTGAACCTCACGCCGTGTCTCCACGCCTCCTCCCCGAACCCGCTCACGGGCTTCACGTGCGAGCACGACCTCTACGCGGCCTACTTCTCCGCGCACTCGAACGGCGACCACTTCGGGAGCCTCGGCCACCTCTACCGCTCGTATTTCGAGCGCCAGTACGACGAGCAGCCCGAATACTACGAGGCGCTCGGCCTCCGCTCGGCCGAGGAGCTCATGTTCCAGGTGCTGGAGGACCGCGGCGTGACGCGCGAGAACATCGACGCCGTGTGCTCCGCGAAGAAGCAGGTGCTCGAGAACGCGCGCGACCTCCCCGTCGTGTCGTATACGACGCCCGAAGGCGAGCGCAAGAGCGTCGACCTCAAGTCCCTCCCGCTTTCGAAGCAGATCCTCGCGTCGAGCCAATGCCGCTACCAGCCGTTCTTCGAGGACGAGCCGGGCTGGGGCGAAGCCGACTACCACGAGCAGGACCCGCACCGCCGCGGCGTGAACGCGACCGGGGCCGCGATCGGCGACACCTCGACCGCGGTCGACTTCACGGGCTCGGTCGAGGGCCACGGCCACCTCGGCCCCCACGGCCTCGACTTCAACACGGAGCTGAACTGGATCTACACCGCGCTCTCGCACCAGGGCAAGGTCGCGATCGTCAATCTCAACGTCGTCGATTGGGGCAAGGTCGCCTCGTACGAGGAGCGCACGGGCTATCGCGTGCTCCTGCTCGACGACAACGCGGTCTTCTCGCGCGAAGCCGTCCTCTACTATGCGTCGAGCCTCCTGCTCGGCGCGCGCGAGGTCGAGGACCGCTTCGCGCGTTCCCTCGACACCATCCACCGCTATTGCTTCGACCGCGCGGCGGGCGCCCGCTGGAGCGACCGCCTCGACACGTCGTTCCTCTGGGACAAGGACCTGAACGACGCCCTCGCCTACATCACCGCGCGCACGGACCCGCCCGTCGTCTCGAACCCCCCGCCGCCCGGCGCGACCGGGTGGGCGTGCTTCCTCGCGTTCACCGGCATCGACGCGCGCCTCTGGCACGACGCGGAGTTCGCGAACGAGTTCTGCGCCTACGACACGCGCCGCCTCGCGCGCTACGACGCCATCCACTCGCCCGGCCTCTACTCGCGATCCAATCCCTCGCGCCTCGGCGACGGCGACGGATGGCGCTGCGACTGGTTCATCCGGTACCTCGAGGTGACCTCGGACATCGAGGTGAAGATCCGGCGACGCATCGACACGAACAACCTCGTCCCCTATCCCGTGCTCCGGGACGAGCACCGCAAGCACGTCGCCGAGGCCGACGCGGAGCTCGACGCCTGGGAGCGCTACATCGAGATCGTGGGGAACGTCTCGGTCGGTCCGCACGACGTCGTGTACAACCCCGTGACGGGCCTCGTGTACGTCACGCATTACTGGCAGCTCAACGATCCCGACGTCCGGATGCTCGCGGATTGGACCATCCATTTCATCGACGGCAACCCCGCGAGCGCCAAGTTCAACAATCCTTACCTCACGAAGGGCGGACCCGGGCCCGAGTCGTGCGCGGCGACGAAGCGTGACGCCGCGTGCCCCGGCGGGCGCGGCGAGGTGCTCCTTGCGAGCAAGGCCTATCCCATGGACGTCGGCGGCCCCGTCGACGGCATGCATCCCATCAGCGTGGACGTGGACGTGCGCGACGGGAGCGTATTCGTCGTCAACCGCGAATCGAACACGCTCTCGCTCCTCCTCCACAACGGGAAGCGGGGCTTCTCGACCGACAAGGCCTCGGTGCAGCTCAAGGGTCCCACGGTGCAGGCCGTGACGCTCGATGCGTCGAGCCTCCACGCGGTCCCGCGCGACCTCACGCTCTACCACGACCCGGACTCGACGCGCCTGCCGGAAGGCAACGAGATCGGCGGCTGGTTCGAGTTCAACGCGCCCGCGGCGACGCGCGCGGGCGACGACCGCCTCGGCTTCGTCTCGCCTCTCGTGGAATCCATGACGCGCCGCATCCTCGAGGACACGACGTGGGCCGACCTCGTCCAGGACTTCCGCGACCTCTTCCTCGTCGAGCCCGCGAGCTTCCCGGCCGCGGCGGACGCGTTCCGCGACCGGTGGTTCGACCGGTTGACAAGCCGCGACGACCTCGCCTTCCTCGAGAAGTCGCTCGCGACGATCGAGCGCGTGACGCCCCCCGAGCGGCCACCGGCGGTCGTCGAGGTCTTCGCCTCGCTCGAGGCGCGCTGGCCCGGCCGCACGGAGGCGTTCGTGGCCGACCTCGTCGACCTCGCGGAGGAGGACCACTCCTTCACGAACGCGTCGGCGAAATTCCTTGAGAAGTGGCTCGGCGCGGCGCGCGACGGCTCCCTCGTGGGCCTCGAGGACGGCACGGTCGACACGCCCACGCTCGAAGCCTCGGTCCGCTCCATGATCCCGATCGCCGGGGCGGGAAGCGCCGTCGGGACCGCGACGTGGCTCGATTACTGCGTCCGCTACAGCGCCGACGACTGGCTCTTCCACCTCGCCGAGGGCGAGGATCCGTGGGAGGCCCGCGGCAAGGAGAAGGAGGCCGGCGGCAAGCACCCCTGGCACTGCGACGACGTCGAGCCGATCCATTATCCGCGCGCCACGCCCATCCAGGTCGACTACGCGGGCGTGAGCAACGAGCACCACGTGTTCATCATCCGCGAGCCCGTGGGTCCGCTCCTCCTCGACTATTGGTACGAGGTCCGTCCGCGCCTGCTGCAGCCCTTCGACATCTGGATCAACCCCGGCGACGGCAACATCTACATCTCGAACCTCGGCAACCACGACAACGCGCCGCTCGTGCCCGGCTGGCTGAGCATCATCCAGCGGAGCGGCGGAAGCGTCCCCTGCCACAAGGAGATGTCCAAGAAAAACGACCTGCCGATCATCGGCAAGCCCGCCGACAAGGTGCCGCGCACGACGTGCGTCGTGCCCCCGATGGTGACGACCGGCTTCCAGGCCAATCTGCTCCTGTCGATGGACTTCATGCCCCACCATCTGAACGTGAATCCCTACACCTTCGAGGTGTACGGGGGACACCTTCTCAGCGACTTCGTCATGGCGGCGCAGCTCGAGGAGAACCGCATCGACTGGGCCATTCCCGAGGCGCACGTCATCGGCCGCGACCTCGTCCCGAACGCCGCCGCGGTGCCGAATCCCAACCCGACGGGGTTCGCCGTGAACCCCGCCTCGCAGCGGCTCTTCACGACGCATTTCATGGAGCACCACCCCGTCCTCAACCCCCTCACGGGACGCCTCGAGGACATCGCGCGATACACGAGCGTCATCGACCTGCGCAATTACACGCTCGTCCCCGACCTCGTGCTCGCGGGCGACCACCACGCGGTGGCCGACCAGATCAAGCCGCCGGGCCGCGGGCTCTACGAGCAGCCGTTCTACAACCGGTCCCAGACCTGGAACGTGAACGGCCGAGCGATCACCGGGGTCCCGGTGATGACGGGAGATTCCGGCGAATCCGTGAACATCTTCTGGCGCTGCACGTACTACCGCGCGGTCTACGACATCACGAAGATCGACAAACCCGAGGAGGCGGTCGTCGCGGGCGACTTCGACTCCGGCCGCTGCTACAACATCTTCGACCTCGAGCCGAGCGTGGACGACGTCCCGGAGGCCGTCTCGCCCTGGGGCGAGAAGGCCTACCGCGACAACGACGAGAGCGGGCTCTCCGCCCCCTCGCGGGAGGAGGTCTATTGGGAGATCGGGTTCGAGCACCTGAACTTCGGCATGATCCACCTCTTCATCGACCCCGACAACGTTCCCGCGGGCCTCCGCGTGACGGCGCCGCACGCGCGCGTCGAGTCGCGCGACGTCTCGGCCGGCCTGCAGGCGACCGAGGAGCTCGCCTCCGCCTGGGTCGAGGTCGACACGCCCGCCCGCGCGCGCATTCCGCAGGGCGCCCTCCGCATCGGTCCCGCCTCCGGCGCCGCCCTCGCGGCGGACCCGAACCCGGGCGACGAGTGGTTCCTCGCCTTCGAAGCCGCCTGGCAGGTGGAGCGCGCGCCCCAGACGGCGCCACTCGACCCCGACCGCATGACCGTGAGCATCGGCCCCCCGTTCGAGACCCTCGCGCGCGCCGCGACGTGGTCGTCCTCGAACGCGATCGGCGACGCCTGGTTCGAGAGCCGCGTCCCGCTTTCCGCTTTCACGAAGGGCGGCGACAAGGCCACCGTGGCCTTCGATTTCGATTCGGTGGACGCGATCGACAACCGCCACGGCGGTTGGTCGATCGTCCAGGTCCGCGTCGAGAACAAAACGCCCGTCGGCGACCCCATCGTGTACGCGGCCGTGCCCGCGTCGCTTCCGGGCTTCGCGTCCTCGGGAATGCTCGCGACCGTCGACGTCATCGATCCCGCCGCGGGCGCGGCCCCCGTTCCCGCCCTCGCCTTCCGCAACGCCACGAAGGGAACCTACGAGGCGGCGGGCCCCGCCCGCGGCGCCTTCAGCTTCGAGGTCGACGTCCCGTTCGAGGATCCCGTCCTCGTGATCCGGCACCGCCAGGACGTCGAGCCCGCGGGGCGCGGTCGCGTGGCGCACGCGCCCGTCGACCGCCTGTCGGTCGAGGCGTCGCTCGACGGCGGCGTCACGTGGCGCACCGTCTGGATGCGCGACAGCCGCGATCCCTCGCAACCCGTGCCAAGCGCCGTCCTCGCGAACGTGAGCGGGCTCGTCGACGTCGCGACGGGCCGCGCCGCGGCGAGCTTCGGCGGGACCGCAAACCCGCGCGACGTCGTCTTCCGCTTCGCGTTCGACGCGATCGATCCGGTCGCGAACGGCTACCCCGGCTGGCGCATCGAATACCCGAGGCTCCTCAAGGTCGCGCGCGCGAACGGCACCCTCCTTGCGACAAGCGAGGTCGCGCTCGGCACGCCGGCGGGCCTCCCGACCGTCCCGGGCGTCAACCCCGCGTGGTGGCGCGACGGCGCCGGGTTCCGCTTCTCGAACGACGTGGGCACGTACGCGTATCCCGACGCCGCGGGCGGCATCGCCGGTCTCGCCTGCCGTCTCGACCACCGCGGATTCGGAACGTGGAGCGGCCGCTTCCTGAGACCGCCCGGCGGCCACGGCCTCTCGTTCGTGGGCCGGGACCTCGCGGGCCACGTCACGGAGCACCGCCAGACGGACGGCCGCGGACCCGCGATCGTCGAGGACACGTTCATGGATCCCGGCTTCACGGAGAGCTACTGGGAGCGGCGCGAGATCGACCCCATGGGCCTCGCGTATCCCGCGTACGTGTTCGATCCGATGGCGGACGGCATGGGCGACGTGATCCCGAAGGACACGCCGGTCAATTTCACGATCGGGCGCGTGGACGCCATCCTCGACCCGGCCCCGGGCGAGGTCCACGTCGGCTCGCGCGCCGTGCTCATCGAGGTCCCGCCCGGCAGCGCCAATTGGTTCACCTTCAACAAGCAGGACCTCGTGACCGAGGCGGCCGCGCTCGTGACGGACGGCATCCAGCGGCGGCGCGCGCTCGTCGTCACGCCCGCCGACTCCGACCTCGAGCGCCTGCCCGAGGACCTCCGCCGCGTGCTCCGCGAGGAGGGGCAGTGGCTGAACGTGAGTCACGTGTCGCGCCTGCGCGAGCCCACGCCCGTGCTGACGACGCTCGACCAGATCACGCAGAACGCGCAGGGCGGGCCGATGGACGAGGACGGCGTCTCCATCGAGGAGGAGCTCATCATCCGCGAGTTCCTCCGCGCCTCGACGATGGCTCTCCAGCGCGGCCAGTTCGGCTTCCGCGAGCCGCCCGTCGACCGCTACCTCGTCGAAGGCACCCCGGCCCTCCGGCAGATCGCGGGCGAGCGCCTCATCCACCGCTTCCGGTTCGAGCGCGACCACGCGGCGCCGACCTCCGTCGACCTCGCCTTCGACTTCGCGGTCCGCAACCGCGTCGAAAGCTACCAGGTCCTCATGGATCCGCAGCTCCCGCGCGTCGACCTCGAGCTCCTGCGCTACATCCTCAACAACGTCACGCTCGACAAGCTCGACCTCGCCGAGAGCGAGATCCGCAAGCTCGTGGGCGACGAGAACCTGACGGGCGCCTTCGCCTCGGACGTGCGCTGGCTCCGCGAGCACACGCTCGCCGACCTCGGCTACACGCTCGAGGATCTCCTCGACACGACCCTCGAGGCGGCAAGCAAGCTGCTCTCGGTGCGCGTGCCCATGAGCGAGATCCTGAACGACCTCGACCGGCTCCAGATGTCGCTTCCGACCTTCGGGCAGGGTCACCGCGTGCGCGTGTGGCTCGTGAACGAGACCGGCGGCCGCGCGCTCGTCGCGACGCGCGACGCGATCGACGGGCCCGTGCTGCCCTTCGAGCCGGAGCCGCCCGCGGGCGACGTGCGCGTCACGCTCGCCGCGTCCAAGGCGCCCGGCTTCTTCGACGTCAAGGTGGGCCTCGACGTCGCGCGGTTCGAGAAGCTGCGCGTCACGCTCGACGCCGCCGAGGCCGAGCGGCTCCTGCCCGAGACGGGCGACTACGCGATCGAGATCGAGGCCGTTCTCAAGGCGGGCGACGCGCCCGTTCCCGGCCTCGTGTACGAGATGGACTACGGCCCGTTCTGGTTCAACGTCGGCCGCGCGGCCGGCGCGAACGAGGCCCCGGACGCGACGTTCGTCTGGGTCGGGCCCGTCGAACCGGGAAGGCCCGTCGTCTTCGCGCCCAACCGCGCCACACCGGCCCTCGCGAACCTCGAGGACCCCGACGGGCGCGTCGTGTCCTACCGGTGGACGCTGCCCGTTCCCGACGCCTCCCTCGTTTCCCTCGGCGCGCCGCTTGCGCCCGACGCGAACGACGACCCCGCGGACGACTTCTTCACGAACGCCCTCGCGACCGGCTTCGGTCGCAACCTCCGGAGGCTCACGGTCGAGGAGACGGCCGACGGCATCGTCGTCGCGTACGAGGCCGACGGCTGCTTCACGCCCTCCGTCACGGCGACGTTCCCCTCGGCGGGCGCGCACGTCGTGAAGCTCGAGGTGACGGACGACGGCGGGCGCGTCGCGACGCGGCAGGAGACCGTCGTGGTCGGCGCCTCGCGGCGCGCGCCGGAACTCCTCGTCGACCCGTGGGTCGAGGACGGCGCGGGCCCGCAGCGCGTCGCCTGGCAGGCGGACACGGGCGCGCTCGTGCTTTCGGCCCGCGGGCGCACGCTGGATCTCGACCTCTCGGATCCGACGCCGGAGATGCTCGCCATCCTCGAGAACGCGGCGAAGACCTCCCGCGAAGTGATCGAAGCGGTGAAGACGGATCCCCTTTCGATCCCGGACATCCTGCTCGATTCGCTCGTGGTCCGCCCCGCGACCGTCCGGGTCGTGACGACGGAATCCCAGGACGCGAGCGCGGGGGTCCGGATGCAGATCCGCCTCGGCGCGATGCCGGAGTCTTTGGACGTCCTGCGCGATTCGCTCGCCTCGGCGAAGGCCGTCGGGACCGGCGCGGACCGCTTCGCGCGGACGAGCGCCACGAACCGCACGATCGTCGTGCGCAACCTCGCCGACCTCACGGAGGACGCCTTCGCCGAGGTGACGAAGCTCCTCCACGCGGGCCTCCTCGAGGCCTACGTGTTCACCTACGCGCTACACCCCGAGAAGGCGGACGGCTCCGCGGACCTCTCGAAGACCCTCGCTCGCATGACGTTCATGGACACGGGCGCGGGCGTCGTGTTCCTCGTCGGCTACGAGGTCGTGGACGACGTCGAGACCATCGTCGACTTCGAGGGATCCGAGGAGGAGCGCGAGCTCCGCGAAGCGCTCGCTCGCCTCGACGCGATCGTTCCCTTCGGTCGCTATCTCGTCGCCGCGAAGCACCTCGAGCGCGAAGGCGAGGACCTCGCCCGGGCGCTGCCGCTCGTGACGGCGCTCGAGAAGGACGTGGCCTCGATCATCGGCGAGCCCACGCTCTTCCGCGGGCTCGAGACGGCCTTCGGCGCGAGCAAGGCGCAGGTCGTGGCGAGGGGCCAGCGGATCGCGGCCGTGGATCTCACGCTGAACGCCATCACGGCCGAAGCGCGCCTCCACGTCGAGGAGGTTTCCGACGCGGCGCTCGCCCTCGCGGACGCCCGTCGCGCGGAGATCGCGCGGTGGGCCGGAAACGCGATGACGAACGTGACGCTCGACAGCGTGGCCGAGCGCGAAGCCGCCTATCGCCTCCACGTGCAGAGCCAAAGGGACGCGGCCCTCGCGGAGGTCGCGGCCGCCGACGAGAACGGCAAACTCGCGGTCGCCGAGCTCCTTGCGGCGAACGACGCGCTCCTCGCCTGGGCCGAGGATTGGGTGGACGCGATCGAGCGACGCGACGTCCGGGAGCTCGACGAGCGCGTCATGAGCGCGCGGCGAAACGCGACCCTCGCGATGCGCGAGCTCCTGAACGCCACGGCCGCGGCGTACGAGCGCGTCGATCCGAAGCGGTTCATCGCGGTCTTCGACGGAAGCGTCTCGGGTCTGAGGCTCGGCGCGCCCTCGCAATCGCAAGTCGTTCTCGGCTACGACGCCTCCACGCGCGCGGCGTTCGTGCGCGTGGGCGACAGGATCCTCGACGAGGGAACCGTCAATCTCCCGCCCGCCCAACGCGTCCACGCGTCCATGACGTTCACGTCGATCGGCGCGCATTCGGCCGAGATCGACGCGATCTGGGGCGGCCGGGGCGGCACGCTCATCGACGGCTTCAACGGCGTCATGAAGCCCATGTGGTCCGTCGTGACCACCGACCATCCGGGAACGCGGGCGTCGGCCGCGGCGGAGCCGCGCGACGCGACGCGCCCCTCCGCGTCCGTCCACACGACGTGGGTGACGCGCAGCCCTGAGGGTCTCGCAAGCGACGCCCTCGAGGCCTTCGTGAACCGCCGCCGCGCCGCCGAGGACGCGCGCGCGAGCCTTCCCGACGCTTCCGCCGCCCGCCGGCCGGACGCGTTCCACCGCGCGACCGACACGGCGCGCACGCTCGACCAGGTCCCGGAGGCCGTCGCGCTCCGCGCGGACCATCCCGAGGTCCACCTCGCCACCGTCGACCTCGCGCCCGGCGCCGTGCAGGAGATCAGCGTGTCGGCCGGCGGCGCGAAGGGCGCCCCCACGGTCGGTCCTCCGCTCGGGGCCCCGCCCGCGCCGTTCGTGTTCGACGCGCGCCTCCACCGCGCGCCCGGCCTCGCCGAGAAGCTCCAGGTGAGCTTCCAGCCGTCGGGCCTCGCGAACCCGGCCGTCGCGTACTACGAGGTCTTCGCGTCGCCGCGCCCCGACGGCAAGGCGGTGAAGCTCGGTCACGTGACGCCCGGCTACCGCGCGCTCGAAGGGCCCATCGGCGAAGCGGACTGGCGCCCCGGCGTGGACTTCGTCACGTTCGAGACCTCGACGCTCGATCCCGCCTTCGATCGCGAGTGGCGCTACATCACCGTGCGCGGGGTGAACAAGGACGGCCTCGCGGGCGAGTCCTCGCTCCCGTACCGCGTCCGCCCCGCCCTTCTCGAGGAGCGCTTCGCCCTCCATCGCGAGGGCCGTCTTGCGCCCTCGACCGGCGTCGAACCCGTCTACGAATCGGGCGAGATCCGCCTCGATCCATGGGGCCTCGTCGACGCGCGCCTCGACACGTGCCTCGGCGACATGGTGGAGATCACGCGCGAGACGAGCTTCCCGCACGACGCGCACCAGGCCCGCTGGTCGCGCGCGCTCCGCATCCAGGAGCGCGGCCTCGACACGCTGTTCTCGATCCTGAACCAGCTCAACCGCGACCTGGACGCGGTTCCCATGAACCTTGCAAGCATCGACCAGCCGCTCGCCTCGGTCGACCTCGACCTCTGTCCCTCCGTCGAGAAGCTCGCGCAACAGCTGAACGGCCTTGCGACGGAGACGATCCTTCAAGCCCTCGCGATCGGCGAGACCGACCCCTCGCTCCCGCCGCTTCGCGTGAATCCTCCGGTCGGTTCCGGCAACGCCGAGGTGAACCTGGCCTTCCACGACGCACTCGCCGGCCTTCTCGCGGATCGGAGGATCGACCTGTCCATCGAGGACATCCTCCACGGCACGCCCGCGACCGTCACGTGGCGCACGGCCGAGGTCACGGGGCCCTACCACGCGCGTGTGCGGTTCCTCGTGCCCGGCCTCCAGCCCGGGCTCTTCAACGCGCTCATCCCGGGCGACCGGTTCCATCTCGTGCAGCTCGGCCGCGCGACCGGCGGAGCGTTCGAGGAGACGCTGCGCGTCGACCTCGATCCGCACATCCTCGCGCCCCTCGACCCGGAAGGCGCCGTGAGCTGGGTGTCGGCGCTGCCCGACCCCGTGGGCGCGGTCGTCGGCAACAAGCTGCCCCTCTCCTACGGCATCGCGGCCGGGGACACCGCGACGAACCGCGAGATCGTCGGCGGCGCCCACCCGGATCGCTGGCACACGATCGATGTCTACGCCCCCGCGAAGGACGCGGACGTGTACGCGGTCGCGCTCGACGGCCAGTTCGTCGGCCAGTTCCGCACGACGAGTGGAGCGGTCCCGAACGCGCTCCGCATCGGCGGCACGCACATCCCGATCGAGGTCCTCGTCGACGACATCCGCTTCGGGGACGCGATCAAGCCTCCCGCGCCCGTTCTCGAGGCCGTCAAGGTTCCCGAGAACCACGACTTCGCGACGGTCCGCTGGTACATGCCGGAGGACGGCGGCGCGCCCCTCGTCGACTTCAACCTCCTGCGCCGCGACCTCGACGCGAACGCCTCCGCGGAGATCGTCGCGACGACGGCCGCGGGCCACCTGCGCGCGCTCTCCGACCCGACGAGCCACGGGCTCCCGGTCGGCACGCGGCTCGCCTACGCGGTGCAGGGCGTGAACGCCCTCGGGCCGGGGCTCGACCAGGTGGGTCCCCCGTCCGACGCGCGGGCCGTCGTCATGCCCGCGATGATCCCCGTCGCGGCCGACGCCTCGATCGCGCACCGTCACGGCTCGCCGAGCGAGGACCGGCGCGTCTTCGAGGGCGCGCCCACGCTTCAGGTGGGCGGCGCGGGCGGCACCGTCTGGCGATCCGTGCTCAAGGTCAATGCCTCCTCGATCGCGGACGCCCGCGGACGCGCGATCGCGCCGTCCGAGATGGGCGCGGCGACGTTCCTCGTCTATGCCACGCAGAACGGCGAGGCCGTGAGCTCCGCCATCTCACGCCCGCCCACGCTCGAAGAGCTCCTCATGACGCTCGGGTACAGCGAGAACCTCGCCGAGAGCGCCTTCGACACGATCGAGATCGAGACCGCGGAGGAGGCGAGCTACTGGGCCGACAAGCTCGTCCCCGGCGGAGGATCGTACGTCCGCGAGGTCTTCGGCAACGAGGCTTACGACGCGTTCCTCCACGCGTTCATCGGCACGTTCGTCGTGCCCGCGATCCCGTGCCCCGACGACCTCATCCAGGGCGCAACCGGCCTCGGCGCGGCCTGCACGCCGGCCGACCCCGAGCCGCTGCACTTCGACCTCGGCTGCAAGGACGTGTCCCGCGACCTCGAGCTCCAGGAGACCGCGTTCAACTGCGCCGAGAACGCGATCGGCGCCTACGTTTCGGGGTCGACCGGCTTCGATACGCGCCACCTCTCCTGGGCGAACCAGCCGCGCACGGAATACTGGCGCGGCGACGACGGCATCGACCGGCAGGGCACTCGCAGCGAGACGTGGCGGCGCTACGATCTCCTTCCCGCCCTGCGGCGCGACGGCGACGGCGACCTCGCGGTGACGCTCCGCAAGCAGGCGGAGCACGTCCCGAGCGGCGCCGCGGTGTACGCCGCCCGCGAAGCCCGCACGTGGCTCGACGACGCGCTCGGCGTCGAGGGCCGCGGCCCCGGCGCGCGCATGCTCCCCTGGGCCGACGGTCGCGGACCCGACGCGTTCCCGTGGGCCGCTCCCGCTTCGTCCGGCGTGCGGTCCGTGAAGCTCGGCGGCATCGGCGACATCGCCTCGCTCGGGTTTGCCCCCGACGGCGTCGCCACCGTGCCGTTCGATGCGCCCATCAAGATGGACGTCTTCATCCCCGAAGGCGAGGCCCCGCGCCAGATCGGCCTCAAGATCTCGGGCAGCGTCGTGACGCGCGCCGAAGGCACCGCCGGGCGTTCGTGCGGCGTGTATGGCCGCTACGACGGCCCCGCCCTCGTGACGTGGGGCGACGAGCTCGTCGTGCTCGATCCCGCGACGGGCGCGCTCACGCTCGACCACGACGGCGAGCTGGACCACGGCGCGAACCTGCTGCATCCGCGCGAGAACTTCACGGGGCTCCACGCGGGCGGCGTGCCGCTGCAGCGCGGACGCTGGGTCACGCTCACCTTCGACACGGGTCAGCTCGCGCTCGAGGTCGCCGCGCAGCGCTTCCAGCGCGACCGGTCGATCGTCGAACGCGTCCTCGACGCCCTCGAGACGTTCCGGGGCCCCGACACGAGCCTGTGGCTTCCGCGCCACCTCGGCGACGCGCGGGCGATCTACGAGCGCCTTCGCCCCGTCACGTTCACGGAGCGCGTCGACAGCGTCGGCGGCTTCCGCCACAAGGACATCGTGGACAAGGAGCCCTACGACTACCACATCCCGTCGTGGGTCTTTCTCTTCCAGAACTACGACAAGTTCATCCTGCCGTGGCACTGCGGGCTCGCGATCACGTCGATCGAGGTGTTCGCGGTCGGCGGCACCGTGTACGTCGATCGTCTCGGCCCCGACATCGCCCCGAGGCTCCGCGTGGACGCGGTCCTCGATCGGCCCGACCCCATCTTCGGAGGTGGCTCATCGTGAAGACTCCCCGCGTCCCGCTCGTCGTCCTCGCCGTGCTTCTCGTCTCCCCCGGCTCCGCGTTCGTGACGGGGGCGGCGGCGCCTCCGCCCGCGAAACCGTACGCGGAGTTCGTCGTGACGCCCGACGTCGGGACGACGGCGACGACCTTCGTCGCGGACGCCGCAAGCGCCTACGCGCCGCCCGGGTCGACCTGGGCCTGGGACTGGGGCGACGGCGCGACCGCGACCGGCGTCGCGGCCGTCCACCGCTACCGCGCGACGGGTGAGCACGTGATCACGCTCACGATCACGGGACCCACCGGCGAGAGCGCGAAGGCCTACGCGCGCGTGCGCGTCGAGGCCCTCGAGCCCGAGGCGTGGGCGGGCGAAGAGGCCCGCCGCCTCGCCGCAAGCGACGTGCAGCCAAACGACGCGCGCGAGCTCATCCAGGCCGCGCCCGCGGGCACGACGCTCGCCGCGAAGGCGGCCGTGCTCGTGTCCGGCCTCGACCCCACGGTCCTCCCGGCGATCGGAGGGGTGTCGGGCCTCGACCTGACCTACGCGCGGTGCGACGCCTGGCCCTGCGCCTCGCTCGACCTCTCGGCCGCGCGCGATCCGGACGGGGCCTCGACAGGCGCCCTTTCCGTCATGCTCCAGAAGGCCTTCGGCGCCTCGTACCTCGTCATCCGCGTCACCGACGACGAGGGGCGCCTGAGCGTCCGCGCGATCGCGCGGAGCCTCGCGTACGCCCTCGAGGAGGGCGCGGACGTCGTCGTCTCGCTCCTCCCGCCCGAAGCCGGGTTCCACCGCGTCCCGGACGCGCTCTCCGCGGCCGACCCCTACACGGGGGCGAGCGCGCCGGGCGCGACGCCCCCCGCGGGCGGCGCGCTCGAGGCCGCGCGCGCCGTCCTCTGGCGCGCGGTCGCCGCGAATCTCGCGATGTACGATTACGGCGGCGAGAACCACGCCTATCCCCTTCCCAACGGCTTCAACGAGAGCGCGCCCCTGCCGTTCCACGATCAGAGCCTCTACGGCAACGCGCAACCCGCGCACCAGCACGGCCACGGCGGGCACGGTGGAGGCCACGGCGGCGGCCACGGCGGCGTCGACGGTCACCACGACGGCGACGGACTGCTCTGCGCGCCGCTCCCGTGGGCCGGGCCGCGCCGCGCGGGCGGGACGGTTCCGGACTACCACGTCTTCGAGCCGTCGATCAAGCTCCCGTTCGGACTCGAGGCGCTCGACTTCTCGCACCTCTCGCCCGCCGAAGCCGCGATCCTCGCCCACGAGGCGAGCCACCTCGAGGAGCGCGTGTGTCTCCACCTCGCGCTCTCGCAGATGGTCCACGAAGGCGTTCCGGTCATCGTTCCCGCGGGCGACGGCGCGAGGCACGACGTCGACCTCGGCCGATGGGACCTCCAGTCGCTCGGCGGGCTCGCGGACCTCCCGCAGGTCATCACGGTGGGCGCGACCACGAGCGACGAGACGCCCGGAGGGGGCACGCGGCGCGTCCTTTTGCCGACGAGCGGCGCCGGACCGACGCGCGCCTTCTACGGCGTGAAGCCGGACCTCGTCGCCCCCGCGGACATCCCGATCGTGATGAACGACGCCCTCGCCGCGATGGGCGGGTCCTCGCGGGCCGCGACCTACAACCTCGACGACCGCTTCGACCACGACCCGGGGCGCGTCCTCGCGGGCGCCGCCCGCATCGAACAGGGCGCGCTCGTCGTCGACGCGAGCCCCACCGTCGCCTCGGGCGCGACGTGGCCCGGCGCCCGACCCGCCCCCGCGGGCACGTGGTTCGAGGCGAAGATCCTGCTCCAGCCGAGCGGCCTCGGGGTCCCCGGCACGGCGTACCGTCTCGCGCTCTCCGACGCAAACGCCGGCGCGGAACCCCGCAACGCCCTCGGCCTCGACCTGCGCGTGACCGGCACGGGCCGCGTGCTCGCCGACCCGTTCGTGGTCGTCGACCATCGCATGGACTACCGGCCGGAGCCGCGCACCGTGTGCGAAGGTCTCGTGTGCGTGCCCGTCGAGCCGTGCGTCGAGTGCGCGACGGATTCCTCGGAAGCGGCGCCGTCCGGACGGCTTCTCAAGGTCCGCGTGCGCGACACCGGCCGCGACTACCGCGGGACCTCGATCGACCCGCCCCACACGGTGGTCGCCTTCGAGATCCTCGACGCCGCGACGGGCGCGCCGTTCGCGACGCTCCACCGCGAGGTCCCGAAAGCGCCCACGGGCGGCGCCTGCCGCTGCGACCGGCTCGTCTTCGAGGCCGAGGTCGCGGGCGCGAAGACGCGGGCGACCCTCGACGACGTCCACGCGCGGGGTCTTTCCGGAGAGGCGAAGATCGATTACGGGCCCTCCGCGAACGCCGCGGGCGGCGCCTACGCCCTGCGCCCCACGACGCGCGTCGCCGCGGCGTATGTCGGCGCGCTCGCCCTCGTCATGGACAAGAACTTCGCGATCGAGAACGGGCTCTCCGGCGTCGACCGGCTGCAATACATCCGCGGACGGCTCACCGCCCTCGCGGTCCCGCTCGCGGGCGTGCCTCCGTTCGCGCAGGGCGCGGGCGAGCTCGACCTCGAGATCAAGGACCTCGCCCAGGTGCTCGCCGCGACGGTCACGCCCTCCGCGGCCGGCCTCGATTTCGGCGTGCGCGACGCCTCCGCGACCGCGCACCTCGCGCTCCTCGCGAACCGCTTCCTCGACCCCGATCGCGTCGCGCTCGACCCGGGGAGCCTCGTCTGGCACCGCATCGACGCGACCCCGGGCGGCCTCGCCGTGACGCGCGTCACCGGCGCGGAGGCCCCCGCGATCGCGTGGGACGAGGACCCCGACCAGGGGGAGACGTTCCCGAACCGGGCGAACGCGCGACACCTGGACGTGACGCTGACGCTCCCGCCCGCCCCGGGCGTCTACGCGACGCACCTCAGGGTGACGATCGAGTCGAGCGGCGTCGCAAGCCCGCTCCACCGCCCGTTCACGATCCCCGTCTTCGCGACGCGCGGCGTCGTCTTCACGGTGCCCCTCGCGCACCTTCCCGTTCCCGAATCGGCGACGGCGTGGCTCGTGCCCCCGACCGAATCCGGCCCCGACCGCCTGGAGTACGAACCCTTCCCCCTCGCGCCCGCCGCCTCCGCGACCCTCCGCGACGCGCGCGCGGAGTTCGGCCTCGTGCCGCCCGCGGCCTACGCGGTCGCGCTCGCCGTGCGCGCGACCCTTCCCGTCCCGAGCGAGGAGGGTCCGGACGGGATCCGCGAGTCGGGCCGCGCGCGCACCTTCGCGTTCCTCGCGGGCCGCCTCGACGCCGCCGCGACGATTCCCGACGCCGATCGCGTCCTGACGCTCCCGCTCCCCGTCGCGTACCGCTTCCTCGACATCGAGCAGGGCTCCGCGTTCGACGCGCGCTCCATCCTTCCGATCGCGCACCCGATGCAGGCGCCCGCGCAGGTCGAGCCCTACGCGGAAGGGTCGTGGAACCGCCGCGGCGGCCGCGCGCGCGCCGATTCGACGCACGCGCCCTCCGAGCGACTCCCCTGGGGGGAGACGAAGATCGGCTGGTCCTTCGCGACCGTCGGCCGCGCGCCGCCGGAAGGCCTCGGCGCCCACGACGTCGCCGCGACGCGCGCCCGCTACGAGGCCCACCTCGCGGACCCCGCCGCCTTCCGCTACGAGCGCCTCACGGGCCACCTCGACACCCGACCGTTCCTGCTTGCGGGCAACGCGACGCTCCCCGACGCGCTCGTCACCGCGACGTTCCCGCTCCCGCGGCCCCTCTCGGAGATCCACGGCGCCCTGCTCCTGCCGCTTTCGGTCGAGAACGGCGTCGCGTACGTCACCCTCTCCGTCGCGGGCCGTTCGCTCACGTACCTCGCGACGCCGGACGGTCTCTGGATCCCCGCGCCGCGCGAGGGTCTCGCCTGGCCGCACAAGCGCGACGTGAACGACACGATGCCCGAAACGCACGCGGGCGGCCTCCTCTCGGGCGCGGGACACACGCACGCGCTCGGCCGCGCGGGCGTCAAGCTCGCGCCCGCGACCCCCGGCGGCTACGTCGTTCCCGTCGCGTTCCACGACCTCGCCGCGGAGGCCCCCGCGCTCGACGTCGCGATCGTGATCCGGCCGGACCGGACGGACCTCTCGGGTCGCGCGTTCGGATCCGGCCCGCTCGACGGGACGCAGGGCGTCCGCTTCGCGCTCGACGGCGCGGCCCTCGCCGCCTGGACCGCGGGCGAGGCCCGGCTCGACCTCGAATCCCTTCGGCTCGACGTCGCGAACCTCCCGAACCTCCTGCCGGGCGGCGGCGACGACCCGCTCGCCGCGCCCGCCATCCGCGTCGAGCCGCACGACGCGCGCGGCCGCCTCGTCGGCGAGTCGATCGACGTGTACCTGCGCGGCCCCGACGGGCGGCTCGTCCTCGAGGGCGGCGAGGGGACGGTGCCTTCGCCCGCGCCCGGATCGACCGAGGACACGGGGATCGCGCTCTCGAACGCGGTGGCGCCCGCGCCCGTCGCGGTGTCCTTCGCGTTCGGCCGGGCCCTCGGGCCCGTCTATTATCCCGACCTCCACCCGATCGGCGTGCTCGATGCCTACGCGTACGTCACGCCCCAGGTCCACCCGCTCGCGGCGCGCCACGTCACCTTCGCGGCGCCGGGAGCCGGTCTCTGGCGCCTCGACGAGCGGGCGCTCGGCGACGCGAGCGAAACGGGCGACGTCGAGGTGCGGTTCACGGCCGGGTCGAGCGCCCGCGTCGCGTTCGCGCGCGTCGAGGAACCCGTCGCGGACCTCGCGGATCCCTCGCCCGCGGTCCCCGGCCACGATTTCCACTGCCTCTTTCCGCAGGACGTCGTCCGATCGCCGGTCCTCCTGCCGGCCGGCGCCGCGACGTGCGCGCGGGGCCTCGCCTACGCCCCGGGCGGCGGCTATGGCGTCCTCGCGTTCAGCTACGGCAACCGGACGCACCTCTACGGTCCCGGAGGCGAGATCGGCTACAACGCGAGCCTCGTCGTCGAGGCGTACCGCGCGCTCGCGGAGGACGCCTACGACGACGCCGCCTCGACGCTCGGCAACGTCACGCAGGACGGCGACGCGAACGTCACGGACGCGGACGCGTTCCTCCGGGTCGTCCGCGACGAATGCCGTTACCGATCCGCGGACGCGACCCGTTGCCTTGGAGACCTCCTCGACTTCGTGCTCGACCTCACGGGCCTCGCGCGGGGCCGATTCCAGACGCCCGTCACCCCGTCCGGCCCCGGCTACGCGGGGCTCGTGAACGGGACGGTCGCGCTCTGGAGCGGCGTCGTGCCCCACGGGGGGCTCCTCGTGGTGGAGCACGCGTTCCCGCCGGCCGACGCCGCGGACGCCGTCACCTTCGCGCTCGCGCCCTCGAACGGCGCCCGCCCCCTCGGCCTCGCGACCGTCGAAGGCGACGCGCGCTTCGCGCCCACGGACCCCTTCGACCGCGCGACGCGCGTCGACGCCTTCGACCTCTCGAGCTGGTCCGGTCGCCGCGTGAGCGTCCTCGCGACGTCCACCGGCGGCCTCTGGAACGTTCTCGGAACGGTCGCCCACGCGACCGCCGCGGCGCTTCCGGGCGAGCGGATGGACGCGAGCGCGCTCTTCGTGGATCCCGTGACCTCGCGCCTTCGCGACGTCCTCCACGACGCGCCGTGGAGCGATCCCGCGACGCTCGGACCCGCCGAAGCGGTCGCCTCAACGGCGTCCGTGATGCGCCTTCCCGCGGGCTTCGTCGTCGAAGGCGTATGGACCCTCGCCGACCGGACGCTCGTCGTCGGCGGCGAGAAGGGCGCGGAGGCGATCCTCCGCGTGCCCGCCGGCGCGACGCTCCGGCTCGCGAACGTGACGATCGTTCCGCGCGTCCCGGACGCCCCGTGGAGCCTCGTCGTCGAGAAGGGCGGCCGCCTCGAGGCGGCGGACGCGTTCTTCGTGCGCGGCGGACACCCGCAGACGGGGGCGACGCTCGTCGTGGAGGGCGTCGCCGAACTCGCGCGCGGCGGCATCCTCGCCGGCGCGGTCGGCGCGCGGATTCCCGCGGGCGGCGCGCTCGTCGCCCGCGAGGCCGCGTTCTCGGCGCTCGCGACCGCCCTCCTCGTGGACGGCGGGAGCGTCGAGCTCGACGGCGCCCTCGTCGACGCGAACCGCCGCGGCCTCGTGGCGCCGGGCGGCCACGTCTTCGTCGCCGACACGCTCTTCACCTCGAACGAGGGCGGCGCGCTCCTCGCGCAGGACGCCCTCGTCGCCGTGTCCGGCGCCACGTTCGCGTGGAACGCCCGCGCCGGCGACGCGGCCGTCGCGGTTTTCGAGGGCCTCGACACGGGCCGCGCGGTCATGCACGACGTGACGTGGACGGCGAACGCCCGCGACCTGCTCGCGCGCGCGGACGTCGACCTCCACCAGGCCCGCTTCGACGAAGCCGCGGAAGACGGCGTGCACGTGATCGGCGCCCGGCTCCGTCTCGACCGCGCGGTCGTCGAACGCCCCGTCGCGCTCGACGCCGGAGCCTCGCTCGAGGCGCGCGCGTCGCGCTTTTACGACGCGCTCGTGTGCGTCGCCGGCGTCGCGACGGGACCGATCGACGTCGCGACGTCGCGGCTTTCGGACGAGCCCTCGACGTGCGTCCACGAACCGCCCGTCGCGCCCGTCGACCCCGGCACCCCCGACCCCGCGTGGCGCGCCGTCGTCGCGAGGCCTCACGTCGGATACGCGAGCCCGGCCTACACGCTCCCCGCCCGCGCGACCGCCTCCGCCTTCGACCTCGCGGTCGTTCCCCCCGCGCGCCTCGCCCTCGAGGACGGCGTCCTCGCGCTCGCTGCGCCGGACCGCGCGCTTGCGCTCGCGGCGGCCCCCGCGGGTCTCGAGCCCGGCTCCGAAAGCTGGACGTGGCCGGCGATCCTCGACACGGTCGCGCCCTCCGCGGCCGTCACGTTTTCCCCGAACGAGATCGCGGGCTTCACGCGCGACCTCACCGTGCCCTTCGAGATCGCCGCCGCGGACGCGGGCTCGGGTCTCGCGCTCACGCGCTTCAGGCTCTCGACCGAGAACCCCGACGGAAGCCCCGGCCTCGCCCGAACCCAGCCCACGGCCGGCTTCCGCGGGCCCTTCGGCGCGCTCGGCGAAGGCGCGCTCGGGGCGCTCCCGCTCGTCACGGGCGAGCGCCTCACGCTCGAGCCCGAGGTCCTCGACCGCGCCGGGAACGTCGCGACGGGCGTCGCCCGGAGCATCACGTTCGACCGAACGCCTCCGCGCGGCTGGATCCACGCCGAGAACGCGTGCGGCGACCTCGTCGGCTGGAACCTGCGCTGGCGCGGGCACGACCCCGTCGTGGGCAGCGGCCTTCGCCCGGCGGGGGAAGGCTGGACGTACGCCGTGTACTGGGCGCCCCTCGACCACGCCTGGGTCCTCCATCACACGCGGATGGCGATGAGCGAACTGAACCGGGACGTGCAGGCTCCCGCGTTCAACGCGGAGATGCTCGAACGCCTGAGCGTCAACCAGGCCCTCAAGGCCTTCATTGAATCGAATCTCCCGCAGGGCCTCACGTGGAACCTCGTCGGCGAGTTCGATCGGGACACGACGCACGTGCACTTCAACGGCATCGACAACCTCCAGGACTTCCTCGCGAAGAACGCGCACCTCGCGACGGCGCTCGCGACCGACGTGTGGGAGCGCAAGCGCGTCCAGGACGCGGCCCTCGAGGCCGCGGTTCCCGCGGTCGACGACGTGACGGCGCTCAATCCGCTCGTCGCCGCCGTCAAGGTCGTCGTCCGGGACCGGCTCGGCAACGAAGCGACGTGGTACGAGCCCGTCATCGCCGACGTCTTCGGTCCCACGAGCCTCCTCTACCTCCTCGGCGACACGGCGCGCGAGCGCGTCCTCGCAAGCGTCGTCGGCGCAGGGGCCACGGTGGACCTCTCGACCCTCGAGGCCGAGCTCGCCCTCTTCGATCCCGACTGCGGGCTGCGCCTCGCGGACGTCTACGCGCCCTCCGAGGCGGGACTCGCGAAGATCGCGACGCTCTATCCGCGCGACGGCCGTGTCACGCTCGACGTGCTCAGCGCGAGGAAGCTCTTCTCGGGCGGCGACTGCGGCCTCATGGATCTCACCGTCCGAGCGAAGGACGTCTTCGGCAAGGAGGTCGAGGTCGGTGCCCGCACGATCGTCGACACGCTCGCCCCGGTGACGGACGGTCTCTCGTGGCGGAAGGTCAGCTCGCACGCGCCGCTCGTGACCGATCCGCCGGCGCTCGGCGTCCCCGTCGGCATCGATCCCTCGTGGCTGCGCGACGACCACTTCAACGTGCTCGGGCAGTCGACCTCCAGGAACCTGTGCGAGATCGCGGCCTCGATCCACGACGTCCGCGTCCAGGCGCGCGTCGGCGACTCGGGCTGGATCACGCTCGACCGCGAGCACGTCGGCGGCGGCATCGACCCCGCGACGAACCGCTCCCTCAACCCGACCGTCTCGATCGACCGCATGGTCCGCGTCGACGCGGCCGCGTTCGGCCTCGACAACCGGAGCATCTCGGGCCGGCTCGTCGAGGTCCGCGTCGTCGCAAGCGACGAGGCCGGTAACCGCGAGACGAAGCCGCAGGCCGACTTCGCCTTCCACATCGACCGCGCGCCGCCCGTCTGCCGCGTCCTCGACATCGGCCTCGACGGCGGCCACGCGATCCCCCTCGTCTGGGCCTCGAACGACTCCGACCAGGCCGTCGCGGGCGCCGTCGTGAACGCGAGCCTCCTCGTGCGACCCGAAGGCGTCGCCGCCGACTGGCACCTCTACGCCTATCTCCCGGCCGCGGAGGGCGACGCGACCATCCGCATGCGCGAAGGCCCCGTCCCCGCCTGGCTCGAGGCGCGCAGGCTCTGGCCAGTCGAGGCCGCGTGCGCCGTCTACGACGCCGCGGGCAACCTCGCGCTGAGCGAGGCCGTCGAGACGACGCTCGATCTCTTCAAGCCCGACATCCACTGGCTTCCGCCCTTCGTCCCCGCGTTCGTGAACGACTCCCCCACCGTGAGCTGGCTCGCGGTCGACCACGAAGGCGCGATCGATCGCGTCGTCCTCGTCGCCGAGAGCGAGCGCGGGGACCGTCGCACGCACGCGACCCCCGACGCGACGGGCCAATGGGCGATCCGTCCCGCAAACCTCGCGGCGGAGGACGGCGCGCTCTGGACGGTGACGGCCACGACGTGGGACCGCGCGGGCAACGCGAACCGCTCGACCGCGGCCACGTTCCGCTTCGACCTCACGGCGCCCGCGGGGGACCTCGCCGACCTCGCGCGCCAGGTGAATCCCGACGGCTTCGTGAGCGAGCCGCGCGTCTGGTTCCGTCCGAACCTAGAGAACCTCGGCGCGGGCGTCCAGAGCGACCTCGTCGTGAAGGTCCTCTTCGGCCCGCCGGCCCTCCCCGTCGAGAAGGCGCCGCTTCCGAACGGCACGTACCGACTCGACCTCGCCGACGGCCAGCGATACCGCGTCGTGCTCGTCGTCTGCGACGCCGCCGGCAACTGCCAGGCCGACCGACCCGCCGTGGAGTTCACCGTCGACGTCACCGGACCCACGCTCTTCGTCGACGATCTCCCGACGTACACGAACAAGACCGTGGACCTCCGCTGGATCGCGGCCGACGCGACGGCGGGACTCGCGAAGATCGAGATCCTCGCTGGGAACGGCGACGCGCCGCCCGCGCCCTGGTACGCGGAGCCGAACGCCGCGCAGCCGACGGCGCGCGGCGACGCGAGCGTGACCTACGGCGCGGACCGGCTCGCGCTCGACGACGGCAAGCCCTGGCGCTTCGTTGTCCGGGCGACGGACCGCGCGGGCCTCCTGCGCGAGGTCAACAAGAACGTCACGCTCGTCGACGTCACGCCGCCGCTTTCGACGCTGACGCTTCCGCCGCACGTCGCCGACGGCTACGTGCGCGCGGGCGAGCCCCTCCTCATCGACCTCGACGTCGCGGTGCAGGACCCGCCGCGCGACTCGGCGCCGACGTCCGTCGCCCTCGAGGCGCGCGTCGGCGCGAACGGGGCCTGGACGCCCGCGACCGATCCGCACCCCGTCGCGAGCGGCCAGCGCTACTGGTTCCGATCGATCGCCTCGGACGCGGCCGGCAACGTCGAACCCCCGGAGTCGATCGAGATCCTCGGCGGCTTCCTCGTGGACGTGCACGCTCCGGCGACCGCGCTCAAGTCGTTCAACGGGTTCCCCGCGATCCGACCCTGGACCGGCGCGAACGTCCACGCGGTCTTCCGCGTGACGGACCCGCTCGTCGAGGGCGCGCTCGAGGCCTCCGGCATCCGACCCGGGGCCGACGGGCTCAAGGTGTGGCTCGTCGACGTCGCGAGCGGCCACCGGACGGAGCTCGCCGTCTCGGAGGTGGCCGGCGGCCCCGGCTGGCGCGAGTACGAGACCTCGATCGCGATCGCGCCGAACCGCCTCCACCGCTTCGAGGTGAGCGGTCGGGACGTCGCGGGCAACGTCGAAGGCCCCGCGCTCCTCCTCGACGGCTTCGCGTGGGACAACCGTCCCCCCGGCGCCATCCTCGCGCCGGTCAAGGGCGAGACGCTCCTCCTCGCGCAGGACCTCCTCGTCCAGGTGGACGACTCCGTCCCGGACGGCTACGCCTCCGGCGTCGATTATGTCGAGCTCGAGACGACCCGGCTCGGATACGACCTCCCCGCGCCCCTCGGCGTGGACGTCGCGACGCGCGAGGTCGGCGCGGTGCAATCCGAGTTCACGTGGACGCGGAATCTCGGCTCCTCCGCCGACGACGGAACGAAATACGCGTGGAGGATCCGCGCGGTCGACGTCTCGGGCCTCGCGGGACCGTGGACGCCCGTCGCGTCGACGATCCTCGACCTCACGCCCCCGACCGTCACGGTGGTGCCGAAGGGCGACGCGGGCGACGGCTTCGCGAAGGACCTTCCGCTCCGGGTCGACGTCGTCGTCACGAACGCGGCCCCCGTCGACCGGTGGGCGGGCCGCCTCGGTCGCCTCGCGCTCGAGGTGGAGACGACGGGCGCGACCCACCGTCCGCTCGTCCTCGCCGACCTTGCGGGCGAGAACGTCCCGCCGCGCGGCACGTGGACCCTCGCGGACGTCGACCTCGCCGGCGTCGACGGCGTCGAGTACTCGGCCCGCGCCTACGTGCGCGACGCGGTCGGCCACGGGTCCGACTCGGGCGCCGCGACCGGCGCGACGAGCCGCCGCACGGACGAGGTCAACCTGCTCGCCTTCGACGGCGCCGCGAACGTGTACAGCGATCTCGGCACGATGGGCCAGACGCTCACCACCACGCAGCACCCCGTGCACGAGACCTCGCCCTGGGGCATGGCCTACCGCTTCGGGACGAACCGGTACCTGCAGTGGTCGTCGGGCACGACCTGGGCGCTCGGGTCCGCGTTCACGGTCATGGCCTGGGTGAAGCCGGACGTCGCCTCGCAGACGGCGCCCCTGTCCACGAAGGCGAACGCGGCCGACGATTGGACGCTCTGGCTCGAAGCCGGGAAGGCCAAGGCCACGGTGAAGACGGCCGCGGGCTCCGTCGCGGTCGCGTCCGACGCGGCGCTTCCGGTGCACGCCTGGACGCACCTCGCCATGACCTGGGACGGAACGACGCTCACGCTCTGGGTGGATGGCGTCCCGAAGACCGTGTCGGGCGCCGCAAGCGGCGCCGTCTCCGAGTCCCCCACGCAGTTCCGCTTCATCGGCTCGAACGCGGCGAGCGCGGGCGGCGGCGCGAAGTTCTACTCCGGAGCGCTCGACGAGTTCCGCCTCTACCGGCGCGTCCTCCCCGCGCTCGAGATCGACGAGGTCTCGAAACGGCCCTACGTCGCCGCCGCGCGGCCCGCGCCGGCGAAGATCCTGCTCGACCGCACGGCCCCGACCGCAACCCCCCTCGTGGCCACCCTCTATCGCCCCTCGACGACCGTCGCGCCGATCGCCGCCGACCCGGCGCCGGCGGGCGGCCTCGCAAGCGGCGTCGCGTCGGTCGCGATCGAGACGCGCGTTCTCGACGGGTCGCTGTACACCCACGAGACCTCGACGACCGCGCGGCCATCCGGGTACGTCTTCTCGCGCGTCGCGGGAACGGACGTCGCGTCCGGCGCGTGGGCCCGGATCTACCGTTACCCGTACGTCGGAGCCTCCCGCAGCATGCGCGCCGAAGTCGACCTCGTCGACAACCTCGAAAGCTGGATGACCGGATGCGGATCCGAGTCGCTTGCAGGCAAGCTCGCGCTGCGCATCGTCATGGGGCCCTACACGTACGACCACGACCTCACGACGACGGCGCCCGGCCTCGTCGTGACGCCGTACCAGACGCAGAGCAATTCGCCGTTCTTCGAGGTCTCCATCCGCGCGCTCGGCCAATGGAAGACGTGCTATCCCGAGTTCGAGGCCTTCGTGAAGCGCGTGCGCTTCGTCGACAGCCTCGGCACGGCCTTCGTGGACGACGGGTTCACGGCCTTCTCGGGATGGACGGAGCAGAACGGCAACGCGAACCTCAACCCACGGCACGTCCCGGCCGAGCCCGTGTTCAGCTGGACGACCGGCGCGCTCTCGACGGCGTCCCGCCAGAGGCTCGACCTGCCGTTCGCCTTCAAGGTGTACGGCCAACCGGTCACCGCGCTCTGGGCCGACGAGAAGGGCGTCGTCGGCTTCAGCGAAGGCTTCGAGGCCTCGCCGACCGCCGCGAACTTCGACGGGCAGCGCGTGATCGCCCCCGCGTGGGGCGCCTTCGTCGTCGGGACGGGCGCCTCGAAGGGCCTGCGCGTCTCGGCGACCGACGACCGCGCGACGATCATCTGGAACGTGGGGTCGACCGCGAACCCGGCGACGAGCAACAACTTCGCGCTCGTCCTCAAGCGCACGGGCGAGATCGAGGCCCGCTACGGGGCCTTCCCGGAGACCGCCCGCGTCTCGCACGTCGGCGTCAGCGCGGGCGATGGCCGCAAGACAGCCCTCTCGCCCGTCCCGAACCTCGCGTACCGGCCGATCGACCATTACGTTCCCGCCGGCGCGTGGAGCGCCTCGACCACGGGAGCGTACCCGGGCGCGTCCGTCGTGATCCCCACGAACGTTCCCGTCCAGGTCCGCGCCTCGGCGACCGACAAGTCCGGCAACGTCGAGCCGCTCGGCGCGGCCGAGGCGCTCGCCTACGTCGATACCGTCGCGCCCACGCTCTCGGTGCTGCCGAACGAGCTTCCGGGAGGCGGCTTCGCCGACAAGTGGCTCTCGGTCAAGACGACCATCCTCGACGACGGCTCGGGCGTCAACCGCAACTCGATCAAGCTCTACCGCCGCGTCGTCGGCGGATCGTGGTCGCAGCTCACCGGCGTGACGCTCGTCCCCGGCCAGAACGTCGTCACGACAACGACGTGGTCGATGACGCACGGCACCTCCTACGAGCTCAAGATCGAGGCCAAGGACTTCGCGGGGAACTTCCGCGACGCGGTCTCGCCGCCGTTCCTCTGGCGGATCGTGCCCGAGCCCGTCTTCAACCTCGCGCGGGATCTCGTGGGCGGGGCGGTCGTGAACGACCAGCTCGTCGGCGTCTCGGGCGGGCACGGCAAGGTCGTGGGCGACAAGTTCACGATCAAAGGAACGGTGGAGGCGGGATCCGAGCCGGTCACCGTGCAGGTGAAGCTGAACGGCGGCCTCAAGTACCAGGCGACGGGCACGCCCGCGCTCTCGCTGAACTACGTGCAGGATCTGAACGGCCTCGGCCTCAACCAGGTCCTCGAGCTCACGGCGACGACCGCGAAGGAATCCAAGACCGTCGTCACCTACCGGTTCAACGCGACCCCGGTCACGACCCCCGTCGTCCGCACGGGCGCGGTGGAAAGCGATCCGTACTGGACGCTCAATCCGACAACCGGCGCGGAATTCGCGAAGGCCGAGGCGATCGCGGCCCGGCAGGGCGCGCAGGGCATCCGTCTCCTCGCGACGAGCGGCGCCGCATCGCCGTCCGCGCAATGGGCCATCGGCGAGAACGTCCCCGCCGGCCGCCACTGGGCGTTCGTCAACCTCCGGCCCGGGGCGGGCGGGTCGATCGACCTCCTCGAGCTGAGGACGGGCGGGTCGACCACCGTCGCCGCGCTGCGCGCCGAGCCGGGCGGCTCGCTCCTTGCGCTGTCCGGCGGAGCCTGGGTCGCGACGGGCGCCACGCTCGCGACGGGCGCGTGGACGAAGCTCGAGATCAAGGATCCCGGGGCCTCCACGTGGACGCTCATCGTGGACGACGTCCCGCGCGGCACGTACACGCGACTCGGCGCCGCGCCCGTCTCGGCCCTTCGGTTCGCCGTTCCGGCGGCCGCCACCTCGGGCGAGGTGTGGATCGACGACGTGGGGTCGGCGCTGAGCGACGTCCTCGCGAGAGGCCTCCTCGACGCGGCCCTCTCGACCACCGAAGGCTGGACGACCGCGGGTCCCGTGTCGGTTTCGAAGGATCCCTGGAAGAAGGTCGAGAGCGTCCGCACCCAGGGCGCATCGACCGTGAGCGCGACGCTTTCTGCGCCTCTTCCTGCGACGGGAACGGCCTACTGGGCAAGCGTCGACGTCGGCCGATTCGAGGGCGGGTGCGCAAACGGCGATCTCCTCCGCCTCACAAGCGCAACCGATCCGGTCGTGAGGATCCGATGCGTCTCCAATGCGATCGTCGTCCACGACGGGGCCTCGTCCGTCGCGACGGGCGCGTCGCTCGCGCCGCTTGCCTACAACAGGCTGGTCGTGAGCGTCCTCGACGGGCGCTGGACACTCAAGGTCAACGACGCGTTCGTCGGAAGCTATTCGACCTCGAGCGCGCTCGCGCCGGACGGCATCGTCCTCGGGGGCGGCGACGCGGACCTCCGCTGGCGGTCGCTCCTCGTCCACCGCGGCCGCCTTGTCGCCTCCGAAGGGTTCGACGACACGACGTCCCTGCTCTGGGTCAAGCCCCCGTACCGTCCCACGTCCCATGCCGACTGGTCGGACAACTTCACCCTGACGGGGTCGCGCGCGGCGCACCTCCGGTCGACGGGCGTGCCCAACGAGGTGTCCCACGTCACGCGATCGCTCAACCTGCCGTCGCGGTTCGTGGTCGACGCCATGGTGCTCTACCCGGCCGCGGGCTCCCTCCGTCAGGAGGTCGACGTGGGCTCGACCACCGCGAGCGGACCCGCCGCCGATCCGGCCGCAACCGCCTCGCCGAGCGTGCAGTTCAACCACATGTACGCGCTCGCGCTCGGCACCGGCTCGACGTTCGAGATCGGCCTTTCGCTGCACTCGAACACCGTGACGGGCGCCACGGAGGCCTACGCCCGGACGCGGTACGGCGGTTCCTGGAGCCAATTCGCCCTCGGAACGATCAGCGCCAACACGTGGTACCCGATCCGCATCGACGTCGACCAGAACCGCGGGCTGTGGGCGATCGAGTTCAACAACAAGATGTACACCGAGCTGCCGCTTGCGGGCGCCCTCACGCGGCTCGCGATCGGCGACCTCGATGCCTCGACCCCGACGGGCGCCGGCGAGATCTACGTGGACGACATCGTGATCCGCGCCGCGAACGCCCTCCCCGTCGTCACCTTCGACCAGGCCGAGGGGGCGACCTTCTCGGGTACGGCGACCCTGACGGGTACCGCGATCGACCCCGACGCGGGCGATCTCGTCGACCGGATCCGCCTCGTCGTCGACCACGACCAGGCGGCCATCGCGAACCTGGGACGCGCGCCGAAGTGGTCCTACGCGTGGGACACGAGGACCCGCTCGAACGGGCCGCACACGATCGACGTGATCGTGGACCAGGGAGCGGAAGTTTCACTTGGCACCAGGGAGTTCAACACGAACAATCAGGGAGGCTAGGAAACCATGAGGATCCCCCGGCTATCGGCTTGCATCGCGACCTTGCTCATCGTCTCCGGCGCCGCCGCCGCGATCACCTTCGGCGGAGGCGGAGGGGCGTTGCAGAGCGACCCCCTCAATCCCTCGAGCGGCGACTACCTCCGGACCCTCGACAACCACATCGTCTACTACGATGCGTCGTCGGGCGTCATGATCGACCGGGGCGCGGCGCCGACCCGGAACAACGGTCACCTCGAGTGGTACTCGATCGGCATCCGCGGGCTCGAAACGGCGTCGGAAACCCCGGGAGGCTGTCCCGACGGATCGCAGTCGTGCGCGAACACGGATTCCCAGTTCAGCGTTCCGCAGTGCGCCTACACGGGCCCCTGGTGGGTCAACACGAGCACCTACTCCTACGGGAAGTGCATCTGGTACGCTCGGTTCGACGGGGACGTCCGCGGAACCGACACCTTCGGCTGGCGCGTCGCGAACCGTGTGATCGATTCCATCGGCAAGGAGTACGCGGTGAAGGCCTGCGTCACGTACCGGCAGACCATCAGCGGAGCGAACATCGGACCTGCGGACTGCACGACGGCCTCGAAGTGCACCGTCCTTCAATCGATCCACGACTGCGTCTGGGCCTACCAGTTGAACGGGACGGTCTTCAAGGACAAGGGCGCCACGAACCGGGAGGGGGACGTGAACTACTACCACGTGGAGGTCACGATGACGGGCGACCCCGTGCCGTTCAAGTACGCGTCCGGCTGGATTTCCTATTGAGGCGGCCAAGGAGCGGACTGAAAGACCTATAAGGCCCCGGTAGCGAGCGCGCGATCATGTGGCCCGTTCTCCTTGCGGTGAGCCTCCTTGCGACCGGCGTCGGCTTCGCGTCGGCGCCGGTCGCGGTGGCGCCGTCCCACCTCCCGCATCCGAGCATCACGATCGTGGGCGACGCCGCCTTCGACGGCCCCTTCTCGGGGGTCGTGGACGGCGTCGGCACGGCCGACGACCCCTACGTCATCCGCGGTTGGGAGATCGTCCACACGGCGCAGGCCGGCATCCGGCTAGAAGGGACCACCGCGCACGTCGTCATCGAGGACGTCGTCATCCGGGACCTCACGGGACGCGTCGCGGCCGCGCCCGGCTGCGCGACGAGACCGGGCCCCGAATGTCGGGAGCCCATCGGCATCCATCTCGCGCAGGCCGAGAACGTCGTCGTCCGGGACGTCCGCGTCACGGACCACCGGTTCAACGTCTTCGTCGAGTCGTCCCGCGGCATCGCAATCGAGGACACCGACTTCACGCCGCCGGTCCCGGACCTCCTCCTCACGTATCTCGGCGTCTACGTCCTGCGGTCCGAGGACGTCCGCATCTCGAACGTCGTGTTCGCGGGGTCGGAATCGGGCCTCGCGGTCCGCGCGTCCGCAAACGTGCTCGTGGAGGGCTCGACCTTCCGGCGCACGCCCCTGGATTCGCTGTTTTTCGGAGAGGCGAGCCGCGCGGTGACGCTCAAGGAGAACCGTTTCGCGGACGCGACGGTGCTCGTGGACGGCGATCACGAGGCCTTCTCGCTCGTCGACAACCTCTTCGTGGGCGCCTCGTCCGCGTTCCGGGCGAGCGAGGAGATCGAGTTCCCCACGAGGCTGCCGTCGGCGCTCGTCTGCGGCAACACGTTCGAGGGCTCGCGGCACCCTGAAGCCGCCCTGTGGCTTGCGAAGTCGCAGGACGTCCACATCGTGGGCAATCTCTTCTCCAACGTCACGCGCGGCCTCCGGCTCGATCTCGGGGACCGGGGCCTCGTGGAGAAGAACCGGTTCGAGGACGCGGGCACAGCCGCGTCGATCTTCAACGCCGGCGGCTGGGCCTTCCACAACAACTCGATCGTCCGGTCCGCGACGGGCCTCGTCGCCGAGGCCGGGCTGCCGGGCAACGCCACGCGCAACTGGTGGGGCGACGCGACCGGCCCCTCGGGCGTCGGCGCCGGATCGGGCGCGGCCCTCGAATCGACCGGCTTCGTGCCGTACGACCCCTGGCTCGTCGAGGAGCCGAAGCTCAAGACGAAGTGCCCGAAGCTCAAGCCCGTGAGGCATTAGCACCGCGGCGCGAACCGGACATGCGGAGGGCAGGATTCGAACCTGCGAAGCCCTGCGGCACGAGATCCTAAGTCTCGCCCCATTGACCAGCTAGGGGACCTCCGCGTCGAGCGCGCATGCGGGCCGCGCGGCATCAAGGCTTCTGGCCGGGTCGCGCCCGCACCGCGCGCGTCGCGGCGCCGCACACCGGGCACGCTCCGGGGTCGGTCGCGTGCACCCGGCGACATCCGTTGCAGCGATAGACCCAGGTCCACGCCTCCGTGATGCCGCGCTCCGCGCGTCCCTCGTGCGCGATCCCGAGCGCGACCGCGACGTTCTGCACGCGGTAGTCGTCGGTCGCGATCCGCGCCCCGAGGTCGACCGCGAGCGCGAGCACCGCGAGGTCGGCGCGGGAGAGGCGCGGAAGGTCGCCCGTGCGCTCGGCCGCGGCGCGCGCCGCCGCGAGGGCCCCCGGCGTCGCCGCGCGCACCGCGAGGCCCGCGGCGAGCAGATACTCCAGGTTGCGCGCGCTCGCGCCGGGGCGGCGCATCTCGTCGAGGACCTCGGGCGGCACGTACGTCGCGCCCGCAAGCCGCACGGGGCGGCCGGAGAGGAGCGCGGAGGTGTCGAGCACGAGGGGGGCGTCCATGGGCGGTCCGAATCGGGGGACAGCCGCGGAATCTATATAAGCCATTCCGGCGTTTCCCTTTATAAGTGGGTTGCACCGGGCATTCATAAGCCCCGACTCCGCAGGAGCGTACGTTTTCCATGACCGAGAAGAAGGCCTCCGAGTCGCAGCAAGACTACGGCGCGGCCTCGATCCAGGTGCTCGAAGGGCTCGCCGCGGTGCGCAAGCGCCCGGGCATGTACATCGGCTCGACCGACCAGCGCGGCCTCCACCACCTCGTGTACGAGCTCGTCGACAACTCGGTCGACGAGGCCCTCGCGGGCCGCTGCAGCGCGATCGAGGTCACGCTCCACAAGGACGGTTCGGTGACGGTCTCCGACGACGGTCAGGGCATCCCGACCGACATCCACCCCAAGTACGGGAAGCCGGCGCTCGAGATCGTGCTCACCCAGCTCCACGCGGGCGGCAAGTTCGACCGCGGCGCCTACAAGGTGTCGGGCGGTCTCCACGGCGTCGGCCTCTCGGTGGTCGCGGCCCTCTCGGAGTGGCTCGAGACGACGGTCGTGTACCGCGGCGAGAAGGCGTTCGTGCGGCTCGAGCGCGGCGTCCCGGTCGCCCCCATGCAGCGCCTCGGACCCGCGCCCGGGCACGGCACGAGCCAGCGCTTCAAGCCCGACGCGACGATCTTCACCGACACCGTGTTCAACGGCGAGACCCTCGTCACGCGGCTGCGCGAGCTCGCCTTCCTGAACTCGGGCCTCAAGATCACGTTCACGGACGAGACGAGCGACCGGCGCGAGGTCTTCCAGTACGAGGGCGGCCTCGCCGAGTTCGTGAAATGGATCAACAAGGGCCGCTCGCCCCTCCATCCCGACATCATCACCTTCTCGGGCGAGGACCAGGGGCAGATGGTCGACGTCGCGATGCAGTGGACGGACGGATACACGGAGAACGTGTTCTCGTTCGCGAACGACATCAACACGGCCGAGGGCGGTACGCACATGGTCGGCTTCAAGGGCGCCGTGACGCGCGTCGTGAACCGCTACGCCCGCGAGTCGAAGGCGCTCAAGTCCGGCGAGGACGACCTTTCGGGCGAGGACACGCGCGAAGGCCTCACCGCCATCGTGAGCCTGAAGATCCCCGAGCCCCAGTTCGAGGGCCAGACGAAGACGAAGCTCGGGAACGCGGAGACCCGCGGCATCGTGGACTCGATCGTGGCGGGCAAGCTCGCGACGTACCTCGAGGAGCACCCGCGCGTCGGGGCCATCATCGTCGAGAAGTGCCTGCAGGCCCAGCGCGCCCGCGAAGCCGCCCGCAAGGCCCGCGAGCTGACGCGCCGCAAGGGGCTCCTCGAGTCCTCGACGCTCCCGGGCAAGCTCGCGGACTGCGCAAGCCGCGACCCGACGACCTCGGAGCTCTACATCGTCGAGGGCGACTCGGCCGGCGGGTCCGCGAAGCAGGGGCGCAACCGCGAGTTCCAGGCCATCCTTCCGCTTCGCGGCAAGATCCTCAACGTCGAGAAGAGCCGTCTCGACAAGATCCTGAAGAACCAGCTCATCCAGGACATGATCGCGGCGATCGGCGCGGGCGTCGAGGAGGAGTTCGACCTCTCGAAGGCCCGCTACCACAAGATCATCATCATGACCGATGCGGACGTTGACGGCGCCCACATCCGGACGCTCCTCCTCACGTTCTTCTACCGGACGATGCGTCCGCTCATCGAGTCGGGCTACGTGTACATCGCGCAGCCGCCCCTCTACAAGATCAAGAAGGGCAAGACCGAGCGCTACGCGTACACCGAGAAGGACAAGGACGCGATCCTCGCGGAGATCGGATCGCAGGGGGTGGGGCTCCAGCGCTACAAGGGTCTCGGCGAGATGAACCCGACCCAGCTCTGGGAGACGACGATGAATCCCGCGACGCGCACGCTCGCGAAGGTCACGGTCGAGGACGCGGTGGAGGCCGATCGCCTCTTCACGCTCCTCATGGGCGACGCGGTTGAGCCGCGCCGCGACTACATCATGGAGCACGCGCGGGACGTGCGGGTGCTGGACGTCTGAGGTGAAGCGCGATGGTGGAAGAACCGAATCCCGACACGATTCCGAACGGCGGCCACGGAACCCTCGTCGACCGCCCCATCGAGAGCGAGATGCGCACCGCGTACATCGACTACGCGATGTCCGTCATCGTGGGCAGAGCGCTTCCCGACGCGCGCGACGGCCTCAAGCCCGTCCACCGCCGCATCCTGTACGCGATGCAGGAGCTGGGCCTCACCGCCGACAAGGCGCACAAGAAGAGCGCCCGCGTCGTCGGCGAGGTGCTCGGAAAGTACCACCCGCACGGCGACTCCGCCGTGTACGACACGATGGTCCGCATGGCGCAGGATTTCTCCCTGCGGTACCCCCTCGTCGACGGCCAGGGCAACTTCGGCTCGGTCGACGGCGACAACGCGGCGGCCATGCGTTACACCGAAGCCCGCCTCTCCCGCATCGCGGGCGAGCTGCTCGAGGACCTCGACAAGGAGACCGTGGACTTCGCGCCCAACTTCGACGCCTCGCTCGAGGAGCCGACGGTCCTGCCCGCGAAGCTCCCGAACCTCCTCGTGAACGGATCCTCCGGCATCGCGGTCGGCATGGCCACCAACATGCCGCCCCACAACCTCGGCGAGATCGTGGATGCGCTCAAGGCGCTCGCCGCGAACCCCGACATCTCCATCGCGGAGCTCGTCAAGCTCGTTCCCGGGCCCGATTTCCCGACGGGCGGCATCATCCAGGGCCGCTCCGGCATCCTCCAGGCCTACGCGACGGGCCGCGGCGTCATCCGCGTCCGCGCGAAGCACGAGATCGAGGAGATGAAGGGCGACCGCGAACGGCTCGTCTTCACGGAGCTCCCCTACATGGTCAACAAGGCGAACCTCCTCGCCGCCATCGCGGATCTCGTGAAGGAGAAGAAGCTCGAGGGCATCAGCGACCTGCGCGACGAGTCCGACCGCGAAGGCATGCGCATGGTCATCGAGCTCAAGCGCGACGCGGTCACGGACGTCGTCCTCAACAACCTCTTCAAGCACACGCAGCTCGAGGCGAGCTTCGGCATCCTGAACCTCGCCCTCGTCGACAACCAGCCCCGCGTCCTCACGCTCAAGGGCCTCCTCGAGGAGTACCTCGGACACCGCACGGTGGTCGTGACGCGGCGGACGCAGTTCCTCCTCAAGAAGGCCGAGGCGCGCCTCCACATCGTGAAGGGCCTCCTCCTCGCGGTCGGCGAGCGCGCGAACCTCGACAAGGTCATCCGCATCATCCGCGAGTCGGCCGACCCGGACGCGGCCCGCGCCGCCCTCGTCGCCGAGGAATACCTCGGCGTCGGGCTCGACTACGTGGGCACGCGCCTCGACGACGAGCAGGCGAAGGCCATCCTCGACATGCGCCTCTCGAAGCTCACGGGCCTCGAGGTCCGCAAGCTCCGCGAGGAGGCCGAATCGCTCCACGGCCAGATCCTCGATTACGAGGACATCCTCGCGAAGCCCGAGCGCGTCAAGGCGATCATCGTCGCCGAGCTCGACGAGCTCCGCGGGACCTACGCGGACGCGCGCCGCACGGCCATCGTCGACGCCGAGGGCGAGATCCAGGTCGAGGACCTCATCCCCGACGAGCACGTCGTCGTGACCATCACGAACGACGGCTACATCAAGCGCATCCCGCTCAACACCTACCGCGCCCAGCGCCGCGGCGGCAAGGGCCTCGTGGGCATGCAGACGAAGGAGGAGGACTACGTCGTCGACCTCTTCGTCACGACGACGCACCGCTACATCCTCTTCTTCACGAACGTCGGGAAGGTGTACTGGCTCAAGGCCTGGCAGATCCCCGAAGGCTCTCGCCAGGGCAAGGGCAAGGCGATCGTGAACCTGCTCGAAGGCCTTGAGCAGGGCGAGGTCGTGGAGGCCGCCGTCCCCGTCGCGGAGTTCGCGGAGGACAAGTACCTCTTCTTCGCGACCCGGAACGGCACCGTCAAGAAGACGAGCCTCGCCGAGTACAGCCGCCCCCGCACGTCCGGCATCATCGCGCTCGGCCTCGACGAGGGCGACGCGCTCGTGGGCGTCCGCATCACGGGCGGCTCGGACGACATCATCCTCGCGAAGGCGCAGGGTCAATCGATCCGCTTCAGCGAGGCCGACGTCCGCCCCATGGGCCGACCCGCGACGGGCGTGCGCGGCGTCTCGCTCGACGCGGGCGACCGCGTCGTGAGCCTCGCCGTCATCCGCGACCCCGCGGGCCAGCTCCTCACGGTGACGGAGAACGGCTACGGCAAGCGCACCGTGATCGAGGAATACCGCCTCCAGCACCGCGGCGGGTCCGGCATCATCACGATCCAGACGACGGAGCGCAACGGACGCGTGGTGGCCGTCCGCGAGGTCCGCGAGGTGGACGAGATCCTCGTCACGAGCGAGGGCGGCATGGTCATCCGCGTGCCCGTGAGCACGATCAGCGTGCTCGGCCGGAACGTCCAGGGCAACCGCATCATGCGCCTCGACGAAGGGGACAAGGTGCGCGCGCTCGCGGTCCTCATGCACGAGGACGTCGCGGAGGCCGACCTCGAGGCCCAGGCCGCGGCGCTTGCGAGCGAGCCTCGACCGGGGCCGCCCGCGCCCCCGAGCCCCTTCCCGCTCCCGCCCGACGAGCCGGAGCCCGCCGAGCCCGACGAAGAGGAGTAGGTCAAACGGGGTCCAGGGCGACG
>DATLGO010000003.1 GCA_035540375.1 Candidatus Thermoplasmatota archaeon | reverse complement strand
TCGACCTCCACGGCCTCTCGGAGGAGCTCGACACGTACGACCTCCTCCACGAGGAGCACCGGATCCCCACCTTCGATGGCGTCACCCTCGCCGCCGACGTCTGGCGCGCGGACCTCCCCAACCGCACGTTCCCCGTGGTCGCCATCATCTCGCCCTACTTCGCGGGCGCGAAGCAGCGCGACGACAACAACTACCCGGACCCCGATTCGACCTACGCGGCCTACATCGACTGGTTCCTTCCGCGCGGCTACGCGGTGGCGCTCGTCGACCTCCGCGGCACGCGGTCGTCGGGCGGTTGCGTGGACCTCGGCGGCCCGAAGGAGCAGGCCGACGCGGCGACCGTCGTCGACTTCCTCGGTCAGCTCCCGTGGTCGAACGGCAAGGTCGGCATGATCGGCGGCTCCTACGACGGCTGGACGCAGCAGATGGCCGCCGCGAACACGCCGAAGCACCTCGCGGCGATCATCCCCATCGCCCCGGTCGCGGACTGGTACCACGTCGTCGGCAAGGGCGGCGCCAAATACCAGGGCTGGACGCCGCACTCGCCCCTCCTCTACAACTACGAGATCGGCGTCAACCAGCACGATCCGTATGACATCGACCACCTCACGCACCAGCACTGCCTCGTCGTCAACCAGGCGGGCAGCAACGACTTCACGGGCGACTACAACGCGTGGATGCGCGAACGCGACATTCGCGAGAAAGCGAAGGACGCCCGCGCCCCGATGCTCTACGTCCACGGCTTCGCCGACGTGAACGCGCGTCCCGACCACATCGATCCGTGGTACAACAACTACGGCGGTCCCAAGCGCGGATTCCTCTGGCAGATGGACCATGCCCAGCCGAACGCCGCGAACACGGGCCGCGGCGACGATTTCCGCCGCCTCGCGATCCAGTGGATGGACTATCATCTTCTCGGGCTCCCGAACGGCATCAACGGGACCTACGGGCTCGTCGAGGTGCAGGACAACTTCGGCCGGTGGCGCCTCGAGACCTCGTGGCCGCCGGCGGACCTCGTCGAGACGCGTTTCGCGCTCGCGCCCGGGGCGATCCACATCGCGACGAATGACACCCCCGCCCCCACCCGGAGCGTGGGCGGCCTTCTCGGCCTCGGTCTCGCAACACAGGCCGAGACGATGCGCCTGCGCGACAACCCCTTCGAGGACGGCCAGGCGTTCGGCGCGCGCGATGCGCGCATGGAGTCGACCGCGAGCGATTCGCGCCTCGTTTTCAGGAGCGGTGTCCTCGAGGAGGACATCCATTACGCGGGGCGACCCGCCGTGCACCTGCGCGTCGAGGCCGACC
The DNA here is from genome assembly GCA_035540375.1 of Candidatus Thermoplasmatota archaeon. Taxonomy (NCBI): domain Archaea; kingdom Methanobacteriati; phylum Thermoplasmatota; species Thermoplasmatota archaeon. The sequence goes on along the minus strand of DATLGO010000003.1, from coordinate 24,780 downwards.
GCCCGCAGGCGCAGTACGTCGTGCGCCTCTATGACGTGAGCCCCGACGGATCGTGGACGCTCCTGAACCGCGGCGTCGCGACGCTCCGGCACCGCAACGGGCCCGACACCGCCGAGGCCGCGGCGCCCGCGACGCTCTACACGGTCAAGGCCGCAATGCAGCCCAACGACTACGTGTTCCCGAAGGGCCACGCGATCGGCATCACGGTCACGGCGAGCGACATGAACTACGTGTACTCGTCGCCGGCCTACGCGATGAGCACGGTCCACTTCGACGGCGCCGAGGGCTCCGCGCTCGTGCTCCCCGTCATCGCCCGCGACACGTTCACGGAGACGAGCTGGGGCGGCGACCAGCCGTCCTGGATGGGACCCCGCGAGGAGGCGCGCCGATGAACCCCGCCTGGAAGATCGCCGCCGCCCTCCTGCTCGTCGTGGCCGCGATGCCCGTCGGCGCCGCGCACGGGGCGGTCCCGGACCTCCACCTCGCGCCGTCGCCCCGCGTGCCGCCCCTCCTGCGCGCGCCCGTGGCCGAGGACCCCCTCCCGTTCGAGGCTCCGTCGACGGTGCTTCCCTCGCCCTTCGCCCCCGCGGGCTACAGCCTCAAGACCGCCGCGACGGCCGGGTCCTACAAGCTGAACTTCACGTGCCCGAGCGCGCTTCTTTCGACGCGCGTCTTCCCGTGCCCGAACCGCATCATCGACGTGAGCGACATCCTCGGCAATCCGTCGCTTGCGATCGACCCGCTCTTCCCCGAGCGCATGGCGTTCGCGAGCCTCCACGGGAGCTCCGGCGACGGCCCGACGAACCTTTCGCGCCGCGGGCAGCAGCACACCGTCCACACGACGCTCACGGCGGGCGCGACGTGGAGCGACCAGCCCTACAGCAACCCGCGCGGCCTCGGCGACGGCGGGAACAACAACCTGCACGTCACGGGCGAGGACACGCACATCATCATGGATTCGCTTGGCAACATGAACGTCGCCTCGCTCTACGCCCACCGCCCGCGCGACTCCGCGGGATCCGACCCGTGGGACTACAGCATCGCGCTCTGGAAGTTCGACAGCACCCTCGACAGGCTCACCTACGCGATCCCGGCGGCCATCCTCAAGAACCGCGAGTCCGGAACCACCATCGCGGAGCCGACGCTCATCGAGCTGCCGGAGCACAAGCGCATCGTGCTCCTCTGGCACGAGTCCGCGCCCGCCAACAAGACAACGAGCATCCTCGGGCGCTCGCTCACGGGCTGGGTCGCGGGCGCGATCACGTTCGCCGACTCCATCTCGCCGTGGTCCATGCTGGACGACAAGGTCCTCGTCGGCCCCTGCGACGACATCACGAACCCGATCGCGAACCGCGGCAAGATCTATTTCGGCTGCAAGGCCGGCGCGAACTTCGACCTCGTCCCGGGCGTCGCGGCGGGCGACATCGTCTTCGTCGAGCTCGACCCCGTTCTGGGCGCAAGCCGCATCGTGAGCAAGACGCCCCTCAAGGGCGGCGACCCGAAGCTCGCGATGGACCCCTTCGGAACGACGGCCATCGTGACCGTCGAGGCGATCCCCGGCGATCCCAACGTGACGGGCAGCGACCGCGTCCGCGCCGAGATCGCCACAAGCCGCCTCGGCGAGGGCTGGTCCGCCGCGCACCCGTTCGGCGACCAGATCCACAATGCGAGCCTGAACGTGAGCATCGCGCGCGTGAACGCGATCAACTACCGCACGGACACGAACACGATCCACATGATCTACTTCGAGCAGGACCGCCGCGAATCGCCGAATGCGTCGCGCGCCCCGCTCTACCGCAAATACCTCGCCGTCGTGGATCCGCTCGGCACGGTCATCTTCAACCTCGACCTCGACGTGAGCGACAAGGGCGAGGTCTTCGGGTCGCGCAAATCGCGCGGCAACGCGAAGCCCTACGGCGACACGCGCGACCACCTGCTCGACTACCAGGGCCGCCAGTTCTTCGTCTTCGCGGACTACGGCGTCGTCGTCACGGCCGAGATCCTCGAGGACGACCAGCGCGAGATCATCCAGCCGACGTCCACCGCGCCGCCCGTGCCTGAGCCTGTCCCGGTCTCCACGACGCTTCCCGTCGTGACGGGCGCCGGCGTCATCGCGGGCGCGACCGCGGCCGAGGCGGTGCGGCGACTTCTCGCCGCGCGCAACGCGGCGGCCGCAGGCAGCGGGAGGGGCAAGTGATGCGCGTCGCCCTTCTCGTCGCCGCGCTCATGCTGCTTCCGGGCGCGCTCGCGCTCGGTCCCGTCGGCGACCTCGATCTTCCGCGCGTGGTGGACGTGCCGGCCGCCCGACCCGGGGCGACCGAGCGGGGGAACGGGCCGGTTCCGGAGCCCGAGCCCGAGGACTACGTGAACGGCTACGTCGTCCGCTTCAACTGCCCCTCGACGGACCCGGTCGCGATCGACCGCGCCCCGTGTCCCTATCGGCACGCCCTCGAGGGCTCGTCGTACGGCGCGCCGAGCGTGATCGTCGACCCGCGCGACCCGAAGCGCGTGCTCGTGTCCGCGCTCGTCGGCAAGCCGGTCGCGGACGGCGCCACCCGCACGACGCGCGACGGCGGCATCGTCCTTCTCGCAAGCGACAATGAAGGCATCGACTTCCGCTCGATCGCGGTCACCGCGCCCTCGGATGGCTTCCGCGCCGAGGACGCGGCCCTCGCCGTGTCCCCCGACGGCCGCGTCGCGCTCGCGTCCCTCTGGTCGAAGGGCGCGGGCGCCGCCGCGGAAACGGTCCTCGCCGTCCACCGTCTCGGCGCGTTCCCCGGCCTCGACAACCTGAGCGCGACGCCTTCGCTCATGGCGCTCGAGACGCAGGCCGCGCGCCACGCTCGCATGTCCATCGTCGCGGGCGCGGCGGGCGAGGTCTTCGTCGCGTGGCAGGAGTACGGCATCGCCGCGGACGAGCGGTCCGAGCTCGGTCCCTCGCCCTATGCGCGCGTCGCGTGGTCCACCATGGATTCGACCGCAGGCTGGAACGCGACGCGTCCCGTGGGCCCCTGCAACGACCTCACGAACGTCGTCGCGACGGGCGGTTTCGCGTTCTTCGGCTGCACCCTTTCGAACGGATACCTGCCCGACGAGCGCGCGCTCGTGGGCGACCTCGCCTTCCACCGCCTCGACCCCGCCGCCGCGAACCTCACCTTCCGCAGTCGCCTCAACTTCGGCGGCCAAGCGCTCCTCACGGTCGGCGCGAAGGCCCGCATCGCGGTCGCCTCGGTCGTCGTCGAGGCCCCCGAGCGCGTCCGCGTCTATTTCTCGACGGGCAAGCTCGCCGAGAACTGGTCGCGACCCGTCGATTCGGGCCGTCTCGTCCACAACAAGTCGTTCGGGCCGGTCATGACGGCGGGCGTCCACGCGCTCGCGTACCAGCCCGTGACCGACGCCTATTACCTCGTCTACGCCGAGCGCCCGCAGCGCCCGCCGCAGGACGACGAGCTCCTTTCGAAGGCGCGCGAGCGGAAGTACCTCGTCGCGCTCGACGCGATGGGGCAGCTCCTCTCGCGGCAGACGCTCAAGACGGACCGCGAGGGCGCGCGCCTCCACGGCACGCCCGATCCGCGCCGCTGGTCCGAGCCCGTTGCCGAGGACACGCGCGACGGGATGTTCTCGTTCATGTCGCGCCCGTTCGTGGTCTACTCGGACGCGGGCACGCTCGTCTACGGCGAGCTCATGGAGCGCGACTTGCGCGACGGCAACCGGCCCGCGGAGACGACGCCGTCCGAGGTCGCGACGGACCTGAGCCTCGAGCAGGATCGGCCGTTCACGCCGCAGTTCATCCTCACCGGGGTCCTCCTCGCGGGCCTCGTCGTCGGACGCGCCCTCATCGGACGCTTCCAATCCAACACGATCGAAACCGAGCACGGAGAAGAGTGACATGACGCAAGAGACGAAGCAGCCGGCCGCTCTGGTCGACGTCGAGTCGTCCGATCCCCACCAGTGGATCCGCGGCGAAGGCATCACGACGACCGCGGACGTGAAGGTCCCGACGAAGCTCATCGACCAGGTCATCGGGCAGGACCAGGCGGTCGAGGTCGCGGTCAAGGCCGCGAACCAGAAGCGGCACCTGCTCCTCATCGGCGACCCCGGCACGGGCAAGTCGATGATCGCGAAGGCGATGACGGAGCTCCTCCCGATGGAGAAGCAGAACGACGTTCTCGTCTACCCCAACCCGAAGGACCCGAACCAGCCCATCGCGAAGGAAGTGCCGGGCGGCACGGCGCGGGAGATCCTCTCCGCCTCCCGCGAGAAGGCGAGGAAGAAGGTCTACCTGAACCGCGCCCTCGAGATCGTGATCGCGGTCGGCATCGTCGCCTTCGGCGTCGTGTTCTTCATCCTGAAGAACGACTACATGGCGACGCTCATCGGCATCCTCGTCGCGCTCTTCTTCATCATGCTCTACCAGCAGTGGCGCGTGAAGGAGGACACGTACGTGCCGAAGCTCCTCTACGAGAACGGCCCCGAGGCAAAGCCCGCGCCATACGTGGACGCCACCGGCTCGCACGCGGGCGCGCTCCTCGGCGACGTGCGCCACGATCCGTTCCAGTCGGGCGGCCTCGAGACGCCGACGCACCACCGCGTCGAGATCGGCGCCATCCACCGCTCGCACAAGGGCATCCTGTTCATTGACGAGATCAACGTGCTGCGCCTCGACTCGCAGCAGGCCCTCCTCACGGCGATGCAGGACCGCCAGTACTCGATCGTCGGCCAGTCCGAGCGTTCCTCGGGCGCCATGGTCCGCACGACGCCGCTCCCGACCGAGTTCATCCTCGTCGCGGCCGGCAACATGGACGCGGTCAAGCCTGCCGACGGCGCTTACACCGGCATGCACCCCGCGCTCCGCAGCCGTATCCGCGGCTACGGCTACGAGGTGTACGTGCAGTCCTCCATGGACGACACGGCCGAGAACCGCCGGAAGCTCGTCCGCTTCGTCGCGCAGGAGGTCCAGCGCGACGGCAAGATCCCCCACTTCGACCTCGACGCGACGGCCCTCGTCATCCGCGAGGCGCAGCGTCGCAGCGGCCGCAGCGGGAAGCTCACGCTCCGGCTGCGCGAGCTCGGCGGTCTCGTGCGGACGGCCGGCGACATTGCCCGCGAGGCGGGCGCGCCCGTCGTCACGAGCGAGCACGTCCGCCACGCGAAGCGCATCAGCCGCTCGCTCGAGCAGCAGATCCTGGACAGGGACATCGAGCGCCAGCGCTCGAACGACGCCGTCAGGGTCTCGGGCAGCGTCGTCGGCGCGGCGACGGGCCTCGGCTTCATCGGCACGGGCGAGGTCGGCGAGCCCGCCGGCATGGTCGTCCCCGTCGAGGCCGCGGTCACGCCCGCGCTCAACCGGCACGCGGGCACGTTCATCGCGAACCGCGCGCTCCACGCCATGAGCCCGACGGCCGCGGACAACGTCTCGGCGCTCCTCAAGACGATGCGCGGCGAGACGATCAAGGAGTTCGACGTCCACGTGCAGGCGCTCGTCGCCGACGAGAAGATCGAGGCCGACGGCATCGGCCTCGCGGCGGCCGTCGCGGCCGTAAGCGCGCTCGAGCGCGTCCCGGTCGACCAGGGCTGGGCCATGGTGGGCACGCTCACCGTGAGCGGGTCGCTCCGCAACGTCCCCGGCGTCACGCAGATGATCGAGGCGGCGGCCGAGCTCGGCTACCGCGGGGTCATCGTGCCCGAGAACGCCCGCAAGGACGTGCTCCTCGACGAGGACGACAAGCGCGTGGAGCTCGTCTTCGCGGAGAGCCTCGCCGACGTGCTCGAGGTCGTGCTCGACGCCTCGAAGGCCCGCAAGGACGAGGTCATCGGGCGCCTCGCGAGCCCCGTCGCGCTCTGACGCGGCACCGGGCGGCCGGGTCGACCGGCCGCCCGACCCTTCTCCCGTGCAAGAATCCTTATCGTGGCCAAAGGCCCGTTCCACGCCATGGGCGTGACGCTCCGTGCGATCGGCCGCGGCCTCGCCCTCAGGTGCCCCAATTGCGCGCGGGCGCCGCTTTTCACCGGATTCATCACGCCCGCGAGGCGCTGTCCCGCCTGCGGCGTGCGCCACATGCGCGAGCGCGGCGAATGGCTCGGCTCCACGGAGACGACGCTCATCCTTTCGCTTCCGTTCGCGGCGCTCGCGTGGCTCGTCCTCGGCGCCGTCCCGGGCCTGACACGGGACGCCCGCTTCGCGCTGACGTTCGTCGTCTTCGCGCTCGCCTTCCCCTTCGTCTATCGCCACGTCCGCGGCGCGTGGCTCGGCCTCATGCGGGCGTGGGAGGACGGCGCGGAAGGCGCGGGCGAGCCGTCCGGCCTCGAGTGGGAAGGCCTCGCCGAGGACCAGGCGGAACGCGAGCGCCGACAGGCCGAACGCGCCGCCACGCGGCGACGGAACGAATGAAGGCCCGCGGCGCGCCGCCCGGACGTCAGACCGGCGTGCGGTCCCGGACGCGGCCGGAGATGTAGCAGAAGTGGCAGACGTGGTCGTCGCGCGTGAGCGGGACGTCGCCGAGGTGCATGCCGCCCTTGAGGATGCGGTACGGGGCGCCCGGCGTCGCGGCGCCGCCCCCCGTGACGGCGCGCGACCCGCAGGCGGTGCAGGTGGAGGCGCCCTTGAGGCGGTCTTGCCGGCGCTTCTCGACGACGTCCGCGGCGGTCTCCCTGGGCATGGTGATCACGGCTTGTAGCGGCCGCCGCCGTTGGGCTTGAGGCCGTTCAGGTGTCCATGGTCGACGAGCGTCTTCGCGACGAGGCGCCCCTCGTCGAGGTCCTTCACCTGGTAGACGTCGGTGCCGCGCCCCTTGAGGACGAAGACGACGCGATGGAATCCGAAGAACTTGCCCTCGGAGTTCCCGATGCTCTTCGGGGCGGTCGCGCTCGTGGGCTTGCGCACCACGGCGTAGCCGAACGGGCCCGAGAAGGACTCGAGGTCCTCCGGGGACTGGGGGAGGGCGAGGGACGTCACGGCCGCCCGATGGGCGGCGCGGTATTTTTGGGCTTCGGAGGAGGGCTGTCGCTCGAAGCTCGTGAAGAAGAAAACGTGGGCCGGGAAAACCAGCGCGCCCGGCCGTCGCGCCGTAGGCCGAATTGCTTCAGCGGCGGTAGCCGCCGCCGCCGCTGCGCGGGGGCGAGCGCTTCTGGAAACAGTCGCGGCAGTACACCGGGCGACCCTCCGTCGGGCGGAAGGGGACCTTCGTCTGCTGCTTGCAGTCGGCGCACACGGCGTCGAACATCTCGCGGGGACCGCTGGGGCGGTCACGGAAACCCATTCTAATCCACTCACTGTCCCGATTCCAGACACGACCCGAAGGCCACGTCCTCGACCGGGATAGGGCGTCAGAGGGCCCCACCCTATTTAAATGCTGTGAAGCGGAGTGAGCAGGTTTCACAACGGGGCGGCCCGGCCCGCCATGGGAAAGGCTCAAGTGCGGGACCCTGAATCACGAGCGATCCCCATGGGTCTCTTCGACAAGCTCCGCGGAACGGAAGGCCAGTTGAACGCGGCGGAAGGCTTCGCCGGCATCGCGCTTGCGGCTGTCGCGGCCGACGGCGTCCTGACCGAGGAGGAGGCGCAGAGCCTGGGCGCGACGCTTTCCCGCATGAAGCTCTTCCGCGCGATGAACCCCCGCGAATTCAACGCCGTCTTCGAGAAGGTCGTGAAGCGCGCCCGCTCGAAGGGCGTGGACACGCTCCTTGCGGAATCGTCCGCCGCGATCCCGAAGGACCTGCGCGCGACGGCCTTCGCGATCTCGACCGACCTCGTCCTCGCCGACGGCGAGGTCTCGGACGACGAACTCAAGTTCCTCGAGCGCATCGCGAAGAGCCTCGAAGTCCCCGAGGCCGAGGCGGAGCGCATCGTCGAGGTGCTCCAGATCAAGAACCGCGGCTGAAAGGACGAGCGCCGGGCGCGCCCCAAGCGCGCCCGCTTCTTGTTTCCCAACAGCAACGGCATCCGGCCCGCCCGGGGCCGCCCCGCGGCGTTCGCCCCGGTCCCGGTCTTCGGGCTCCGACGCGCTTCCTCCGAAGGCGGACCGGCGCGGGACCGCGAGCGGGCGAGCGACGCACCGGCCCTCAGGGGCTGATGTAGATGATGTTGTCGCCGCGGATGACGACGAGCTCGCGGGCGGTCGTCTTCTCGTCGGGCTTCCCGACGTTCGTGACCTCCTCCGCGTTCTTCACGACGAGGTTCATGTGCGGGTGGTCGTAGCCATCGAGGAGCCCGCGGTACTCGCGTCCGCCGCGCAGGTGGACGATGACGCGCTTGTTGAGGCTCCCGTTCAGGACGTCCAGAGGACGCTTCTTGCTCATGGCGACCGGCCGGAAAGCGCAGGGGCCCGCTAAATACCCTGCGGGCCTCGCGTGCAGCCGGGGTGTCGCGCCGGCGGGCGCGCGTTTAACCCTCTTGCCGCCCGATGACGGGGTGGATGGCGCTCGTCGACGCGGCGCTTGCGAAGGCGGCGCGCGCGGAGGTCGGCATCGCATGGGTGCGGGCCGCCGTCGTCGCCTTCAACAGCCTCCTCTATCTCGTGTTCCTTCCCCGCGACGGCACGCACGAGACGCTCGCCCTCGCCGTGATCGGCGTTGCCCTCGGGTACGCTTTCTTCGCCGTGACCCTCGGGGCGCGGCGTCCCAAGCCCCTGCTCGCGCGCAGCTGGGCCTATACGGCGGCCGATGCGGGCCTCATCGCCGTCTGGATCCACGCGACCGGCGGATTCGAGTCCCCGTTCTACGTGCTCTGGTACGTCTCGCTCGCGGCGGTCTTCCTGCGCTTCGACGCGCGCGCGACGCTCGCGGTCGCGGTCGGCTACGCGGCGGCGTACCTCCTGCTTCTCGGCGCCACCGGCGAGCTTGCGGGCCACGGGGCGGAGGTGGCCGTGCGCGCGACCTACATCCTCTTCCTCGGCGCCCTCGGCGCGCTGCTTGCGCGCGAAAGTCTCGGCCACATCCGCGCGCGCCTCGAGAGCGAGGCGGACACGCAGGCGGCCCGCGTCGCCGAAGCGCGGTTCAGGCGTCTCGTCGAGGGCGCGCCCGATCCCATCGTCATCCTGGATCCGGCGGGTCGCGTGACGCTCGCGAACTCGCGCGCCGACAGCGCCTTCGGCCGCGGCCGGGGCCGCCTCGTCGGGGAGTTCGTGGGCAGCCTCCTCGCGGGCGGGCCGGGGCGGACGCGCGCGCTCGCCTCGCTCGCGGAGGCGCGCGGGACCGGCGACGAGCCGATCGAGGTCACGTGCGCGCGGGCCGACGGGACGCTGTTCGATGCCGACCTCGCCGCAAGCCCCCTCGAAACGGCCGAGGGGAGGTTTGTGACGTGGATCATCCGCGACACGACGGAGCGCAAGCGCCTCGAAGCCGAGCGCGTCGCGGGCATCGAGCGCATGAAGGAGCTGGAGCGCCTGAAGGAGCTTGACGAATTCAAGACGCTTTTCATCAACACGGCCGCGCACGAGCTCGGCACGCCGCTCACGCCCATCAAGCTCCAGATCCACGTGCTGCGCGCCTCCCCGCTCAGCGAACCGCAGGATCGCGCGATCCGGATCCTCGAGCGCAACGTCGACCGGTTGAGCCGCCTCGTCGGAGACGTGCTCGAGGTCGCGAAGCTCCAGGCGGGGCGCGTGGGCATCGAGCGGCGGCCGGTCGACCTCAACCGCGTCGTCTTTGAAGCCGTCGAGAGCTTCCACGAGGCCGCGCGCCAGCGGTCGATCCGCCTCGAGGTCAGGCTCGACCCCGACCTCCAAGTCGAAGGAGACGCGAAGCGTCTCACGCAGGTCCTGTTCAACCTCCTCTCGAACGCGATGAAATTCACGCCCGACGGCGGGCTCGTCGAGGTCGAGACCCGACGCCTCCCGGGGCAGGCGCTCGTCTCCGTCCGCGACACCGGTCTCGGATTTACGGCCGAGGCGGCCTCGCGCCTCTTTCAGCCGTTCAGCCAGCTCCACGAGCCGGATGCGGCCCGGCGGGGCGGAAGCGGTCTCGGCCTCTACGTCTCGAAAGGCATCGTCGATCTGCACGGCGGGCACCTCTGGGGCGAGTCCCCGGGTCCAGGCCTGGGGGCGACGTTCCGCTTCGCGGTCCCGTTCGCGGCGCCCGCTCCCGTCGTTCCGGCGCTCCGCCCGCGGATCGATTCCGTCGCATCCCGCGCGCGCGAGCTCGTGTAGCGATCGCAAGCCGCCCGCGCGCGAGCTCGTGTAGCGATCGCAAGCCGCCCGCGCGAGCGCCCTCGCGTCATCGCGGCCCGGCGGTCGTCAAGCGGCCCTCAGTGGCCGCGCATCTCGCGGCGCAGCAGGTCGAGCGACCGCGCGAAGGCGCGGTTGCGCAGGTCGTCCGCCCGGCGGTCGTCGAGCGCGCGGCGGACCACGTCGAGGACGGTCACGGGCTCGAGCGGTTTCGTGAAGAAGCTCGTGACGCGGGCTTCGTTCACGGCCCGGATCGCGAGGTCGAGGTCGGGGTACGCCGTGATGAGGATCGCGGGGATGTCGGGCGCGATCCGGCGGGCTTCCGCGAGGAACTCGAGCCCGCTCATGCCGGGCATCCTGTAGTCGGTGACGATCGCGTCGACGTCGACGTCCGCGAGCATCGCGAGGGCCTCGGGACCGCTTTCGGCGAGCTTCACGTCCACGCCCTCGAGGCCGCCCTCGAAGAGGTCCTTGAGCGATTCGCGGATGTCGACCTCGTCGTCGACCACGAGCAGGACCTGGCGAGGAAGGCTCGTCGGCTCGTCGCCGCCGCGATGCGGATCCGGCATGGCGGTTCCCTTGGTCCGTCCCGGTCATATACGTTGCCCGCAGCCGGCCGGACCATCGAAGAGGCGGTCGGAATCGCTTCAAGGCCGAGGCCGGGAAAGGAGGCCATGGCGGCGCGGTCGGTGGTCACGAAGACCAGCTGGACGATCGTGGCGATCGCGGCGGTCGCCCATTTCCTGAGCCTCGGGCTCCTCGTGACGGAGACGGGGCCCGACCGCAAGCTCGCCGTCTCCGACATCGGGGCCACCCTCGTCATCCTGTTCACCATGGGCATCGTGATCTGGCGACAGTACGAGGGCGCCGCCGGCACCTCGCGCGGCTACCTCGCGGCCGTGCTCGTGTTCGGCCTCTGGATGGCCGCCTCCCCTCTCCTGCTCGGCCTCGGCTACCGCTTCCCGACGAACGGATTCGAGCTCGGGTTCGGCCTCATCCTCGCGGCGCTTGCGGCCTTCGAGCTCGTGCGGATCCCGGAGGACCCGCGCGTCGAGCAGGCCCGGCGCTACCGGCGCCTCGAACGGTCGCCGTGACGGCCGCGCGCCGCCGCCGCCCGAACCTTGATGGCGTCGGGGACCGGTCGTCCCCCGTGCGCCTCGCCCCGTTCCGCCTCGAAAACTGGCTCGCCGAGCACGAGCGTACGGCGGAATGCCTCCTCGCCCATTCGGGCATCGCGGCCGCGTCCCTCGCCGACCTCGGCGAGGGGACGCTCGCGATCGCGGATCTCGACTACGGCGAAGTCCCGAACGAGCGCGACGTCGCGCGCGCGATCGCGGGCCTGCACGGCGCGCGCGAGGAGAACGTCCTTGTCACGGTCGGCGCGTCGGAGGCGGACCTCGCGGTCGCGCTCGCGCTTGCGGGCCCCGGCGACGAGGTCGTGGTGGAGCGCCCCACGTACTGGCCGCTCGAAGGCGTGCCGCGCGCCCTCGGCGCGAAGGTCGTGCCGGTCGCGCGCCCCTTCGAGGACGCCTTCCGCCTCGACCCGGACGCGGTCCGGCGCGCGATCACGCCGAGGACGCGCCTCGTGTCGCTCGCAAGCCCCAACAATCCGACCGGCATCGTCGTGCCGCCCCGAGATCTCGTCGCGATCGCGGAGGCCGCCTCGGAGGTGGGCGCCGTCGTCCTCGTCGACGAGGTCTTCCGGGACCTCGCCCGGAAGCCGACGCCGACGGCCTTCGGCCTCCACCCGTCGATCGTCGTCGCGGGAAGCCTCACGAAATGCCTCGGCCTCGGGGGCCTGCGCACGGGGTGGATCGTCGCCGAGGAGCCGCTGCGCGCCGCCTTCCGCGAGGCGAAGGCCCTCACGACCATCTCGAACAGCCCCCTCCTCCAGCGCCTCGCCCTCAAGGCGATCGAACGCCGCGCGCCGCTTCTCGCCCGTGCGCGGGCCATCCGGGACGAGAACTGGCGCCGCCTCGAGAAATGGCTCGACGGCCAGTCGTTCTTCGACTGGGTTGAACCGGACGGCGGGGTCGCGTTCGCCCCCCGCCTCCCGGCCGGCGTCGACGACGAGGCCTTCGCGCGCCGGCTCCTCGCCGGGGAGCGGACCCTCGTCGCGCCCGGGACGTACTTCGGGCTCCCCGGACACCTCCGTCTGGGATTCGGGGCCCCGCCCGAGCGCTTCGCGGAGGGTCTCGCGCGCCTCGCCCGGTTCGTCGGCCGGGGCTAGCCCGGAAACCTTCTTGTGGGACGCACGGCTCTCGGGAGCGCATGATCCCCCGGGCGCGGATCCTCGAGCGGCTCGAGAGCTACGACCCCCGCAAGCTCACCGTCGCGGTCCTGGGCAGCCACAGCGCGGTGGACGTTGCGGACGGCGCCGCCGACGAAGGCCTCCGGACGCTCGTCGTCGCGGAGGACGGACGCCACCTCACGTACGACCGCTACTTCAAGGCCCGGCGCGACGCGCGCGGCCGCCTCGTGCGCGGGTGCGTCGACCGCACGCTCGTCCTCCCCAAGTTCCGCGAGGCCGTCTCTCCGAGGACGCAGGAGATCCTCCGCGCCGAGAACGCCGTCTTCGTCCCGAACCGCTCCTTCACGGTCTACTGCGGCATCGACGCCGTCGAGAACGCGTTCGAGGTCCCCATCTTCGGCAACCGGGCCATGCTCCGGAGCGAAGAGCGCACGGAGCAGCGCGACTACTACTGGCTCCTCGAGAAGGCCGGCCTCCCGTTCCCCGAGAAGATCGCGAAGCCCGAGGACATCACGGAGCTCTCCATCGTGAAGCTCCATCACGCGAAGAAGAAGCTCGAGCGCGGCTTCTTCACGGCCGCCTCGTTCGAGGAGTACAAGGAGAAGGCCGCGAAGCTCCTCGCGGACGGCGTCATCGACCAGGAGAGCCTTGACAAGGCGCGCATCGAGCGCTACATCATCGGTCCCGTGTTCAACTTCAACTTCTTCTGGTCCCCGCTCGAGGACGACGCGAGCGCGCTCGAGCTCCTCGGCGTCGACTGGAGGTTCGAGTCGAGCCTCGACGGCCACGTGCGCCTCCCCGCCGCGCAGCAGCTGCGCCTCCACGGCAAGCAGGCCATCCCCGAGATGACGGTCGTCGGCCACAACTCGGCGACGCTCCGGGAGAGCCTGCTCGAGGACGTGTACGACCTCGCGGAGAAGTTCGTCACGGCGTCCAAGGAGCACTACAAGCCCGGCATCATCGGGCCCTTCTGCCTGCAGACGTGCGTGGACAAGGACATGAACTTCTACATCTACGACGTCGCGCCCCGCGTGGGCGGCGGCACGAACGTGCACCTCGCGCTGGGGCACCCGTACGGGAACGCCTTGTGGCGACGCCCCATGAGCACGGGGCGCCGCGTCGCGCTCGAGATCCGTCGCGCCGCGGAGACGGGTCGCCTCGCGGACGTCGTCACGTGAGCCTCCGTCCCCGCCCGGGCCACGGCTCAACACGTTCACCACAAGGCTCTTAGGTCCCTTCAGGGGTGACCGATCGAGGCCCATGCGCGCGATCCTCATCGTCCTCGCCCTCGCCCTCCCCGCCCTCGCCGGGTGCTTCGGTCCCGCGGCCGATATGCCCGCCCCGGACCCCCTCGCCGCCGCGAACGACTCGGTCGACGCGGGCGCCGTCGCGGGCACGTCCCCCGTGGGCCCGAAGAAGCCCTTCAAGGTCGAGGTGGACAACGCCTCCGGGACGGAGAAGGTCGTCGCGCACCCCGTCCGTTTCAAGACGAACCCGGCGCGCGAGCCGATCGTCGTCGAGCGCGCGGGCACCCTGAACACGACGAACTGCCTGCCCACGGGCCGCACGCCCATCTCGCACAACTGGCGATGGTTCAGCCTCGGCGACGATTTGCGGCCCGGCGACGTCTTCACGTTCGACGTCGCCCTCGAGTACGAGAACAAGGACAACTCCTGGGCCGACCTGCACCTCGTCTACTCGATCGGGGGCCGCGAAGGCGGCGACTACACGGCGCGGGGCGACGCCAGGGGCCCGCAGCGCCAGAACTTCAGCGACCAGGGGTTCCACGGCGAGGACACCTACTCCGGATTCGGCGTCGTCTGCTGGTCCGGCCTCATCCTTGAGCCGCTCGCGTTCAAGCTCACCGCGACGCTCACTTTCGTCGAGGGCGGCATCCCCGCGGGCGTTCCCCTCCAGATCGAGGTTCCCGCGAACGCCACGCGCTTCATCGTCTCGGGCGTCCCGATCGACCCCGCGAAGGGCGTGCTCAGCCACTACCGCCTCTTCGGGCCCGATGACAGGCTCCTCTGCGAATGCGCGCTGTCGTCCAACAAGCAGGCCCATGCGACGCCCCTCGTCGGTCCGGGAGACTACGTGCTGCTCGTCGATCACACGGACAACGGGTTCGTGACGGTCTCCCTCGACGCGCCGAGCCCCGAGCGCGCGCTCCCGCTCGGGATGCGGTGGAAGAGCTGGCGCTTCGCCGTGTCGGACGGGGAGACGAACCCGAAGAAGACCTTCCCGATCGAGTTCCCGACCGTCCCGCTGCGCGTCGGCGCGGGCCTCGACGCCGAGCAAGCGGAGGTCTCCCTCGCGGTGGCCAAGACGGCGACGATCCACCTCGCGAACGCCCACGGAGACGTGCTCGTCCGCAAGATCCCGGGCTACGTGGAATACGGCGTCGTGGGATCCGGGTTCGGCTTCGGCCTCCCGCTCGTGCCCGGCACGCGCGAGTACCGCGTCGACCACCACAACTTCCGCCCCGGCCCGCACACCCTCGAGGTGTCGGCGGAGGCCTGCCGGTGCCACGCGGTCGTCCACGTCGTGACGTACGAGCGCGCCGTGTGAGCCCCCCGCGAACGCTTTATAGCGCCTCGCCGATCGCGCCGCGATGTCCACGACGGAGGCGTTGCGCGGGAGCCTCGACCCGGTGCGGGACTACACGGTCGACCCCGCGATGGGCGCGGCCGACCTCGTGGAGGCGATGTTCCAGGCGGGCGGCTTCAGCGCGAAGAAGCTCGCGCTCGGCGCCGAGATCCTCGCGCGTTGCGCGGACCCGAAGGTCACGACGATCCTCTCCTTCCCGGCGGCGATGGTCGCGACCGGGCTCCGCGGCGTCATCGCGCAGATGATCCGCGACGGCCTCGTGGACGCCGTCATCACGACGTGCGGCACGCTCGACCACGACCTCGCGCGGAGCTGGCGCGACTACTACCAGGGATCGTTCGCGATGGACGACAAGGACCTGCACCAGCGCGGCGTGAACCGCCTCGGCAACGTCCTCGTCCCGAACGAGTCGTACGGCGAGATCCTCGAGGAGCGTCTCCAGCCGTGGTTCGCGGAGATGTTCGCGGCGAAGCCGTACTGGAGCACGAAGGACTTGTGCCGCGAACTCGGCCGGCGCCTCGCGCGCGAGCCGCGCACCGAGCACTCGATCCTCCGCGCCGCGCACGAGCGCGACGTCCCCGTGTTCGTCCCCGGCCCCACGGACGGCGCCGTCGGGTCGCAGGTGTGGCTCCACAGCCAGAAGCGGCGCGGGATCGGCTTCGACCTCATCGCGGACGAGCAGGCGCTTTCCGACCTGGTGTACGGCGCGACGGAGCTCGGCGCCGTGATGCTCGGCGGCGGCATCTCGAAGCACCACGCCATCTGGTGGAGCCAGTTCCGCGACGGGCTCGACCACGCGGTGTACATCACGACGGCGCAGGAGTACGACGGATCGCTCTCGGGCGCGCGCCTCGAGGAGGCGATCTCCTGGGGCAAGCTCAAGGAGACGGCGCGCTTCGTCAACATCGAGGGCGACGCGACGCTCATCCTGCCGCTCGTCTACGCGGCTTCCCGACGCGCGCGCTGATCAGTGCGCGTGGGCGTGTCCGTCGCCCGCAAGGAGCGCGGCGACCGCGGGGTGGATCGGGCGGTAATGGATCTCGACCGTGAGGACGTATCCGCCCGCGACCCCCTGGTTGAGCACGACGTCCACGAGAAGCTTCCCGACGGGGAAGGACGAGAGGACGATCGTCTCGGACTGCGAGACGCCGAAGGCCGATGCGAAGGTCGCGGTCTCGTTGCGCGCCCGCAGGTTCAGGTCGAGCGCGGTCGGCGTCTGGTCGGGCGCGACCCGGATCACGAGCTTCTCGAGCTTCGCGGGAACGCCGTGCACGGAATCGTTCACCGCGAACGCGTGCGTTTTCATGTTCACGAGCTCGAACTCGGCCCCGATCGCGGGGTCCGCCATGAGCGGGACGATGTCGCGCGCGACCGACACCTCGGCCACGACGGCCGGATTGACGCCGAGCTTGAGCGTGATGTTGTCGGACCGGCCATTCGAATCGGTCGCCGTGAGGCGGGCCTCGTAGACGCCCGCCGCCTCGAACGTCCGCGAGACGGTGACGCCTTCGAGCGTCCGGCCGTCGCTGAACCGCCAGGCGTAGCCCGTGAGCGAGGCGACGCGGCCCGGACTCTCGGACTCGCTCGCGGAGAACGTGATCGAGACGTTCTCGGTCACCGCGCGGGGAACGAGGCCGTCTCCGCCCTCGAACGGGGTCGCGTAGAGGAGCGCGCCGCCGGTCTCGAACACCTGGGCGCGCGCGACGGGGCCGGGGGGCGATGGCGCGGTGAGATTGCCGGTCGCGGGGGCGGTCGCGTTCGCGCCGCCCTGCTTCGAGAGGGCGTCGTCCTTGGGATCCACGACGGCGCCGGTGCAGCCGGCGAGCGCGAGGGCGGAAACGGTGGCGAGCACGAGAAGAACGTGGCGGTTCGTCATGGGATCACCGGACGTACGTGACGAGGGTGTGACCGAGGGAAGCCGTGCCGTCGTTCACGACCTCGGCCTTGTAGGCGCCCTTCGCGAGCTTCGTGGGGTCGAACACCGTGTTGAACCGGTCGTTCGTGTAGCCCAGGTTTCCGCGCGCGTCGTCGTAGCGCAGGACGCGCTCGGCCATCGCGACGAGGCCGTTCGGGCCCACGACGCGGATCTGCGCCATGCCCGAGACCGAGGTCGCGCCCGGCTCGCCGATCCAGGCGTGGATCGCGAGGGGGAAGGACCCGTCGACGTTGAAGGCGATGGACTCCTGGCCCGTCATCGGGGTCACGACGGCGCGGTCGGAGATGCCGCGGCCCCAGTCGCGTTCGACGACGCCGGGCGCGGGTCCGGCCTTGTCGACGACGCGCTCGATCGCGAGCGGAAGCGGCCGCGCCTCGCGGGTGGCGAGACCCACGTCGGTCGCGAGGGAAAGGAAGCCGCCTTCCATCGTGTAGGCGTAGAGGACGTGCTCGCCGCCCGACTTCACGGGGATGAACGCGCTCCCGGATTCGAGCGCGATGTCGTTGTACTCCATCGTCGCGACGAGGTCGTCGTCGGGGCCGACGAGGATGAACTTCGACTTCACGTGCTCGGGACCGCCCGCCTTCACGCTCGTGACGGTGATGCCGGTCGCGTTCGCGGGGACCTGGAACGCCCACGGATGGTAGGGCGTGAGGACGTCGGCGACGTACTCGAAATCGACCCGCACGGTGACGGAGAGCGAGCTTCCGGGCGCGATGCGCCCGTTGTGGACGATGATCCCGACCTCGTGCGGCTCGCCCGCGACGCCGATCGTGTTGATCGTGTGGCTCTTCGCCGTGTACTTCCAATTGAATTCGTCTTCGTCGGACGGATCCTCGAAGAGCATCGTTCCGGGCACGTTCGCGTAGACGTTGATCGCGGCCGACGAACCGGGGCCCATGACCGCGAAGAGCTTGACGCGCATCTCGACGGGCTGGCCCGGCGGGATGTAGCCCGCCACGTCCTCCTTGTGGACGACGCCGCCGTAGAAGTTGCCGCCGCGATTGTTGCGGTCCGCATAGGCGGTCGCGGCCGAGGCGTCGAGCGTCCAGTTCTTCCAGAGCGTTCGCGAGGGGAGGGCGACCTGACCCGGGAACGTGAACGTGCGGGGCACGGGGGCGACGCGCTCCGCGAGCTTCGCTTCCGTGTCGTTCGTGAGCGCGCCGACGCCCTCGTCGATCGCGGCCTTCTCGACGGGTTCGGCGCCGAAGAGTCCGAAGCAGCCCGCGCTCGCGGCGGAGGCCGCGAGGACGAGCGCAAGGAGGATGCGGCTCATCAGAGGACCCCCTTCGCGGCGTCGACGGGCAGGAGCCCGCGGGGCGGGGGCGCCGCGCGGCCGCGACCGTTCTCCGGCCCGGCCTCGCCACCGCCCGCCGAAGTCGCGGGGCCGGTCGCGAGGAACGCCTCCGTCGAGAGCCCGCAGCGGCCCACGGTGACGTCGCCCGCCGAGCCGTCCTTCGCGATCGTGAAGGTGGCGCTGCAGGCGGCCGAGGCCGAATGCTGATAATTCTTCGCGGAGACGGTCGCGCGGTACAGGCCCGGCTTGAGCCCGTCCGAGACGTAATCCCAGATGTAGGTCACGTTCACGGGCTTGTAGTGCGCCCCGTGGCCGGTGAAGAAGTCGCTGTAGACGAGGACCCTCTCGGGCACGATGATCTCGCCACGATCCGATTCCACGACGAGCTTCGTTTCGCGCGGATCGACGTCATAGGATCCCCACGGCGTCGAGATGAGGCCGAGGATCGCGAGCTTCCCGTGGAGGAAGCGCGGAACGACGAGCTCGACGTCGAAGGCGTTCTTCACGGGGAGCGTGAAGGTGGGCGGGTAGTATTCGCCCGCCCAGAGGCGCCAGTTGTCGTGGTTGAAGGGCTTGCCGTCGGGGCCGACCGTGTACCACGAATAGACGAGGAAGAAGCTTTCTTCGCGCTCGACCACCGGCGATTGGGGCGGGCCGAGGTTGACCTCGAACTTGAGGACGTTCGGCGCGTTCGGCAGGCCGTTCATCACGTTGTCGATGCGCTTCTTGCCTTCGGCGAGAACGCGCGCTTTCCCGGATTCGATCGCTTCCCGGATGGGGGGCGCGACCGAAGGGTCGGACCCGTGGTCCCCGAGGACGGCGGCGTAGAGGGTCGCCCGCACCTCGTAGTTCGGCCACGCGGCCGGGTCCCAGCCCCAATAGGGGTAGAGACAGCCCGTGTCCGGCGGATTGTAGTAGGGGCAGTTCGTCTCGTTCGATCCGCCCGCGACGCTGCCGACGAGCCACGAGTGGGCGTCGAGGGAGAGATAGACGCTCGCGGTCACGTCCTGGGTCGTGTCGAGGACGATGTCCTTCGTGTTGCCGCGCTCGTTGTGGAAGAGCGTGTAGTCGCCCTGCGAGAGGAAGAGGTTGCGGCTCTTCACGTCCACGAAGCCCGCGGACGAGAAGAGCGCGAGCTTGTTCAGCGTGTCGCCCCGGTCGCAGTCGACGTTCGTCTTCGGGTAGCCTTCCTGGACGTCGGGCGCGAGGCCCTGGTAGTAGACGCCCTGCACGCACTTGCCGAAGAAGCCGAGACCGTAGTTGCTCTCGCCGTCCGTCGGCTGCGCGTTCGCGGGCATCGGCGTGTCGAGGCCCGCGCCGAAGACGTGCCCGTAGAACTTGACGTGCGTGGTCTTGCGGGTCCGCTCGCTTGCGACGTCCTCGACCTGGCCTTCGACGAGGGCGGCGGCAAGAACGGGCGCGACGAGCGCGGCGACGAGCACGAGGCGGACGGCGGTGTGGACGCTCCCCAAGGGTGGAACCTCCCAGTCCCAGGGTCGCCGAGTGGGCGTGGCCTCATAAGTAGATTACGGGGGCGTTGACGCGTCCGGGGGGCCCCGGCTCAATGCAGGGGGCCGGTTCGGGCCTCGGCGGCCGAAACAAGGGACCCGTCCTCGACGAGGCGGGCGGCCGCGAGGAGGTCGTGCGCCAGGACCCGGTCGCGGTCGAGCGGCGGCACGACGGCGCGCAGCGCGGCGTGGGCCGCGCCCGTCGCGGGGGCGAGCGCGAGGGGCGCGCGCAGGTCTGCGGCCTCGGCCGCGGTCACGAGCTCGATCGCGACGACGAGCCGCGCGCGGTCGAGGGCGGCGCGCGCCTGGAGGCTGCCCACGAGCCCGTTCGAGTTGTGGTCCTCCTGGTTCGCGCTCGTGGGCGCGTTCAGGAGCACCGCCGGGAACGCGTTCGCCTGCGTCTCGAGCGCGAGGGCCACGGCGACGTATTGGGGGATCATGAGGCCGCTCGAGAGGCCGGGGTCGCGCGCGAGGAAGGCGGGAAGCCCCTCGGAGAGGCGGGGATCGACGAGGCGCGCCGTCCGGCGCTCGCTCATCGCCGCGATCTCGCTGAAGGCGGTCGCGAGGTAGCTCGCGAGGAGCGCGAGGGGTTCGCCGTGGAAGTTGCCGTTCGAAACGACCTCGTCCCCGCCGTCCGGAAACACGAGCGGGTTGTCGGTCGCGCTGTTCATCTCGACCGCGAGCACCTCGCGCGCGTGCGCGAGGACGCCGCGCACGGCGCCGAACACCTGGGGCATGCAGCGCAGCGAGTACGCGTCCTGCACCCGGTGGCAGCCCTCGTGGCTCGCGATGAGGGGGCTTCCCGCCACGAGCTTCCTGAGGTTCTCGGCGCTTGCCCGCTGGCCCGCGTGCGGGCGCGCGTCCGCGACGCGCGGATCGAAGGGCCGCTCCGACCCGAGGAGGACTTCGAGGCTCATGGCGCCCGCGAGCTCCGCGTTGCGCACGAGCGAGAGGCCGTCCGCGACCGAAAGCGCGAGGAGCGCGGCCATGAACTGCGTGCCGTTGATGAGCGCGAGACCCTCCTTCGCCTCGAGGACGAGCGGCGCGAGGCCGGCGCGGCGCAGCGCCTCGGCGCCGGGGAGCGTCTCGCCGCGGTAGCGAGCCTCGCCCTCGCCCACGAGGACGAGCGCGACGTGGGCGAGCGGCACGAGGTCGCCCGACGCGCCGAGGCTTCCGCGCGAGGGCACGACGGGCGTCACGCCCTTTTCGAGGAGCCCGAGGAGGGTCTCGACGACGGCCACCCGCACGCCGGAGAGACCCTTCGCGAGCGCGTTCGCGCGCAGGAGGAGGACGGCGCGGACGACGTCGTCCGCAAACGGCTCGCCGACGCCGCAGGCGTGGCTGCGCACGAGGTTGAGCTGCAGCTCGCGGACCTTCGAGGGCGGGATGTGGACGCGGGCGAGCTCGCCGAATCCCGTCGTGATGCCGTACGCGACGCGGCCTTCCTCCTCGAGGGCGTCCACGGCCACCTTCACGCGGCCGACCTTGTCGCCGCTCGTGAGGCCGTAGCTCGATTCGCCTTTGCCGAGGAAGCGCTCGACGACGGCGCGGGAGGCCCCGAGCCGACGGCGGGCCGCGTCGGCGAGGACCGGCACGGCGCCCGCGCGGGCGACCGCGACCACGTCCTCGATCGAGAGACTCTCGCCGTCGACGGCGATGCGCCGGCTCATGGAAGCCGGGAACCCCCTTGCGGGGAAAAAGGTTCTGAGTGTCGGGCCCCGGGCCGGGGGGTCCGCGCTGGGCGGGT
This sequence comes from Candidatus Thermoplasmatota archaeon, assembly GCA_035540375.1. Lineage (NCBI taxonomy): Archaea > Methanobacteriati > Thermoplasmatota > Thermoplasmatota archaeon. The sequence goes on along the minus strand of DATLGO010000003.1, from coordinate 3,271 downwards.
TCAGATCCCCATCACGACGCGCGCGACGTCGCGGACGCCGGGCGCGAAGCCGAGCACGAAGATCGCCATCTGGATGAGACCCACGAGGTTGCGGTCGGCGTCCGTCGCGCCTTCCCGGTGGAATTCGCGGTTGAGGAGCCAGATGATGGCGACGATCATGACGAACTTCATGAGCGGGAACCCGAGGCCGCCGAGACCGAGCTGAAGGAAGGCGTCCGAGAGCGGGTGCTTCTCGCCGTAGGGCGGGATCCCCATGTCGAAGGGGTCCTGCGTCGCGATCCAGGTCGCGATGCCGTCGATCATGTGACCGAGAAGCATGAGGACGCTGAGCGGCATCGCGTAGAGCGCGAGCGTCGACCACTTCCGCCCGCCGAATCGCCCGACGAGGTAGACCGCGAGCGTGATCGCGCCCGCGATCGCGAGCATGACGAGACCGGGGACCACGTAGAGCTGGCCGCGCCACGCGGCCTCGCTCCAGACGTTGCCGGCCATCCACCAGAGGTCGAGCGCGAGCGCGGCCGCGGCCGGGGCGAGGCCCAGCGCAAGGAGCGTCGGGTTCACGCCGCCGTCGCCGCCCTCGCGGTGCGCGAGGTGGCGGTACGCGAGGACGCCCGCGGCGCCGCCCAGGACGAGGGCGACGGGGAGGACGGGGACGAGGGGGATCGAGAGGCGATCGCGCGTGAGCCAGGCGAGGGCCAGGATGACGGCCACCTGCGCCGCGACGAGCCCGGCGACGACCCGGGTCTGCTTGGCGGGGCCCCAGGCTTCGCGGCGGTCGCGCAGCGCGAGGCCCGCAAGGAGCGCGAGGACCGTGAAGAAGCCCATCTGGATGTACTCGAACGGGCTGATCCAGAAGTAGGCCCAGAAGCTCGGGTCGCACGCGGTCCCCGTGCGGCAGAACGCGTTCGCGTCCTCGAGCACGCGCGCGAGGGGGCCGAGCGCGATGATGGGGATGAGGGCGAAGACGAAGCCCACGTCCGCGCGCACGCCGCGCCGGACGAAGAGCTGCGTGTAGATGAGATAGAGCGAGACGGCGAGGATCGCGCCGTACGTGGCTTCCGAGGGGTAGGTGTACCCCTCGGCCGCGGGCGTGCCGGCGACGCCCTGGGGACACGAGGCGCGGCCTTCGACGAGGATGCCCTGCACGACGCGGCCCTCGTCCGTGAGGCAGGCGGCGGACCATTGGTGCGCGTCCGCGACCGCAGGACCCCAGATGTCGCGCCAGACGTACCCGTCGTAGAACGTCTTCGGCGCGAGCACGAGACCCGCGACGAGGATGAGGACGGGAATCGCGAGGATGACCGCCCAGACGGCGAGCGTGTGGCGGTCGTAGAAGGCGCGGATCCGGTCGAGCCGACCCATGGTCGGGGCGACCGGTCGGGGAGTATAAAGGGTTGACGAAGCCCGTCCATCAGGGGGAATGGGAAACCCGCCGATTTAAGAAGGGGTTCGCCCTGAGTGTCCTTGCCCATGGACCGCTTCGCGAAGTCCAAGCTCATGACGTTCCCGCGCGAGGTGCTCGTGGGCCACGGCGTCCTCGACGACGTCGCGTGGCTCCTCGGCGAGCTGAACCTCTCGGGCCCCGCCCTCGTCGTCACAGGGGAGCGCACCCGCGCCCTCGCGGGCGAGCGCGCCGCGGCCATCCTTTCCAAGGGGGGCATCCCGGCCGAGCTCATCGTCACCGCGTCCGCGACGCAGGCGAGCGTCGAGCGCGCCCTCGCCGCGGCCCGCGCGCACAAGGCGGGCGTCATCCTCGGCGTCGGCGGCGGGTCCGTCATCGATGTCGCGAAGCTCACGGCGTTCCGCCACGGCGCGCCCTACGTCTCGGTCCCGACGAGCGCGAGCCACGACGGCCTCACCTCGCCGCGCGCGAGCATCAAGGAGGAGGCCGGGTCCGCCTCGAAGGAGGCGAAGGCGCCGCTCGCGATCGTCGCCGACACGGGTGTCATCGTGCAGGCCCCGTACCGCACGCTCGCGGCCGGCTGCGCGGACGCCATCTCGAACGCGACCGCGGTCCTCGACTGGAAGCTCGCGCACCGGCTCCGCGGCGAGGAATACTCGAGCTTCGCGGCCGTGCTCGCCGAGACGAGCGCGAACATGATCATGGAGAACGTCGAGTCCATCAAGCCCAACCTCGAGGAGGCCGTGTGGCTCGTGGTGAAGAGCCTCATCGTGAGCGGCGTCTCCATGAGCGTCGCGGGCTCCTCGCGCCCGGCCTCCGGGTCGGAGCACATGTTCAGCCACACCCTCGACCTCCTCGCGCCGGGCCGCGCGCTCCACGGCGAGCAGGTGGGCGTCGGATCGATCATGATGATGTATCTCCACGGCGGCGACTGGCGGCGCATCCGCGACGCGCTCGCGAAGGTCGGCGCGCCGACGACGGCCGCCGAGCTGAACGTGGACCGCAAGACGATCATCGACGCGCTCGTGCGCGCGCACGAGAACAAGCCCGACCGCTACACCATCCTCGGCGACAAGGGCCTCTCCCGCGACGCGGCCGAGGACCTCGTCCGCGCGACGGGTGTCGCCTGATGCTTACCATCATCCGCGACGCCTACGCGAAGCCCGGCCAGGTGTTCACGTACCTCGGCGAGAACGACGAGGCGTGCGCGCCCTGCAAGCTCCGGAAGACCTGCCAGAACCTCGAGGTCGGCCGCCGCTACGTCGTGAAGGCCGTCCGGCCCGTGAAGCACGACGTCTGCACGGTCTTCGAGGGGAAGGTGCAGGTGGTGGACGTCGAGCCCCTGCCGCACCTCATGGCCATTCCGGCCACCGCAACGCGCGGGACGGGCATGACGAACCGCTTCGACGAGTGCGGCGCCGCGTGCGTCCACAAGGCCGCGTGCCGCCCGGCCGCGATCGCCGAGGGCGCGAAGGTGCGCTTCCTCGAAGTCCAAGGCCCCGTCCCGTGCAAGGTGGGGCGCGACCTCCGATTCGCGCTCGTCGAGCGCGAGACGGTCGCGAAGGGGTGAGCCCCCCGGGACGCGCGCGGGTCCTCGCCTCGCCGTTGCATGAAACGGTTGCCGGCCGAGGCGCGCGCGTCGAGTCGCCGTCCCGGTTTGCAATGGCCGGACCTCGCTCGCGCCGAGCCGCATCGTCGCGCCGAGCGTCGTTTCAATTCACGATCTCGGCGAGCCGCCCCTTCTTCGAGGCTTCCTTGATCTCGCGCGCGATGCGGCGGCCCGTGGAGAGGCCGGGCTCGATGTAGTCCGTGTACGGCGACCCGCCCGGATACAGGTTCGTGCCCGCGACGATGCGCGCGCTGATCTCG
>DATLGO010000002.1 GCA_035540375.1 Candidatus Thermoplasmatota archaeon | reverse complement strand
AGACCGGCTACGGCTCGCTCTACGTGACGATCAACGAGGACGAGCACGGGCCCTTCGAGGTCTTCGCGACCCTCGGCAAGTCGGGCGGCTACACGTCCTCCTTCACGGAGGCCGTGGCGCGGCTCGTGTCGCTCAGCATCCGCAGCGGCATCGAGGCCGACGAGGTCATCAAGCAGCTCGACGGCATCCGCTCGCCGAAGATTGCGTTCGACCACCGCGAGAAGATCCTCTCCGTGCCCGACGCCCTCGCGAAGGCGCTCCGCCGCCAGACGAAGGGCGAGCTGCGCAAGAGCATCCAGGCGCGGCTCGACTCCGTCGGCATCGGACGCACGGTCCAGACCGACCTCGCGAAGGTCACGGCCGACAACGAGGAGGAGCGCGAATCGATGAGCGAGGAGGAAGCCTCGCAGGCCATCATCGACCGCGGCGACAACCCGGATTGCCCCGACTGCGGCGCGATGCTCGCGCTGCAGGAAGGCTGCGTCAAGTGCGGCAGCTGCGGGTTCAGCGAGTGCGGTTAGGATGAGCACAGCGCGCCCCTCGCGGGGCGCGCTGGGTTCGGGGCTTCACAGCGGGCCCTTCGTCCCCCTCTTTCACGCCTCGGGCTGCGCGCGGGAGCGGGCGCTCGACCGTTCCTGGAGCCATTCCTGGCATGGGAGCCGGCGAGGACGTGTGGCAGAAGCCCCCCATGCCGACGATGAGGACCGCCAAGGGAGGCTGAGCACGCACGTGACGAGAACGTCCGGTGCGTGCATTGGCGAAGCCGGTGGCGCCCGTGAGTCCCGATGCGCGCCCTCGATGCGCGCCGTCAGATTCGCCGCGGGGGCCTTGGGCGTGAGGAAGGACGGCCCGGGCCCGCCTGCCCGCGCTGAAGGACCCTGGCGCCAACGACCCCTTCGGGACGTGACGTCCGAGGCTTCCCCATCGATGACCGGGGACGCGTCACCGAGCGCCGCGGATTCCGCGCGCATCCGGTCGAGCGCATCGTCCCCGCACGGCGACCGTCTTCGACCGGACTGACGCGTCGGCACGAGCAAGCTCCCCCCAGCCCTCCAGGCGAGCGGTGAGGACCGCCGCCCTCGGCGAGGCGGGCCGGTGACCGCGATCGCGGACGCGAACCTCGTCAACGTCACGATCAATCCCAAAGACGCGCTGCACAAGCGCGCCCGCTCCCACCTTTGCGGGCCATCCACGGCTCCTCATCCCGCGCTCGGTGGCGCTCGAACTTCTCTTCGTGGCGCGCAGGCACGGGCGTCAACACCTGGAGTTCGTGGAGGCGGCCCGCGAACTTTTCGAGACCGAAAGCCTCGAGGTCGTGCGCACCGCGGCCGAGGCTCTCGACATGGGCGGAGTGCCCACGGTATTCGACGCCAGGCAGCTCGCCAACGCCCTCCGCCGTCGCGGGGCGCTCCACGCCGCCGACGAGCGCCTGCTGGGGACGGCGTTCCCGACCCAGCGCCCCTGACGGCGGGACGCTCAGCGCGCCTCTTCCTCTTCGAGCCTCTCGCGGATGTCGAGGGCGCGCTTGGCGCTCAACCCCAACGAGTCGGCGAGCACCGCAAGGTCGTGCTCCTCGCGGCGCGTGATGCCGCCCCGAAGCGCCAGCCGGACGGCGCGCGCGAACGCGTCCTCGCTCGGGCCGGGCGATGCTTTCTCCCCGCGCGCGACGGGGGCTGGTTCGTGTAGCGGCACCGCCTTCTCCGCGAGCCGCTCCGCCGCGCGCTGGAGCGGTGAGAGCACGAAGACGAGCGCGCCGGCGGCGGCGATGCCGACGTACGTGGAGCCGAGCGTCTCGCCGAGGAACTGCTGCGCCGCCTCGGAGGCGACGAAAAAGACGGCGATGAAAACCGCGGCGACGGTGCTCTTGCTGAGGGTCCAACGCAGCTGCACGTCCGCGCCGAGAAGGTCGCCGGAGAAGGCGCTGCGGGCGAGGAGCACGCCGCCCACCGCCGTGGCGATGCCAAACGAGCCCAGCATCGCCGGACCGAGGCCCGCCCACGCCGACCATGCGCCTCCGACGAGCCACGCGCCCAAGGCGAAGAGCGCGACGTCGCGGGCGTGGCGAGCCGAGCCGGGAGGAGCGTTCGCGGTCGCCACGAGCCACGCCACCGCGAGAGAGAGGAGGACGACGTTCGCCGCGAGCGAGAGGCCGGGCCCATAATACGGAGTCCCCCTCGCCAGGACCTCGATGGTGCCCCGGCCCGTGGCTTCCCCGACGATGAGGGCGAGCGCCGCCGCGAGGAGGGCAAGGTTACGCCGCTCCACTCCACCGTCCGGTCGACCCGCGGCGCGGAACCTCGCGAGGGCGACCCCGATGGCGAAAAACGTGGCGGCCCAGTTCCCGACGTTGACGGCGAACTGCACCGAGAGGCCAAACGTCCGCGCTTCGATGCCAAACGCGAGCGCGACGAACCCGGCGGTCACGAGCCCGGGCACGACGAGGAGCCGCCACTCGTCGCGGAGCAACGGGCGGGGCACGCCAAGGACGAGCGTGATGACAGCGGCCCAGACCCCGACGGTGATGAGCTGGGAGAACGTGGAGGCCCCCCCGCCGGCGGGAAGCCACTGCGCGTCCGGCCAAGCGAAGGAGACGAAGTAGAGCGCGATGAAGCCGCCCGTCCCGCACGCGTAGGCCGCGAACGCGAGCGTCGTCGTGCGGCGGGGCTTGAGCGTGAGCGCCCATGCGCCAAGCGCCGCGAGCGCGACGCCCGAGGCGACTGCGAGGGCGGGGCCCCAGTTCATCGTCACCCCGCGCCACCCCCTGCACCGGCCGCGTGCGACTCGCGCTCCACGGTGTGGATCTCATCCGCGGTGAGCCCCAGCTCGTCGCGGAGCGCGACGAGCATCCGCATCTCCTTCTGCGTGCACTGCCCGTTCGCCCACGCCATCGCGTAGGCGCGGCGGTAGGCGGCGAGGCGGCGGTCGACGACGGAGCCCTCCATCGAGGTCGTGGCCGCGGGCGACGCGACGGGGACCGCCTTCTCCGCGAGCCGCTCCGCCGCGCGCTGGAGCGGCGCGAGCACGAAGACGAGCGCGCCGGCCCCGAGGAGCCCGATCCACTGATTCTCCTGGCCCAAGATGATCTGCGCGCCCTCGCTCGCCACGAAGAAGGCGGCAATGAAGGCGGCAGCGACTGTGGACTTGCTGATCGTCCAGCGCACTTTCACGTCGAGGCCAAGGAGTTGCTTTTTCGCGATGCCGTACGCGACGAGCACGAGCATCGTCGACTGTGACACGATCGAGATGGGAAAGAGGCCATCGAGGAGGAGCGTCGCGAGCGCGGTCCCAAGAAGGATCCACGCGACGCTGCGCGCCTGGCGTGGCTCGCGCCCCCGCGCGCCGCCCGCGAGGAAGAGCGCGGCCACGGCGAGCGCGACGCCGCCCCCGACGAATCCGGCGGCGCGCTCGAGGGGCGCGGCGTGGTCGAGGTCCGCGATCCAGGACGCGGTCGCGGAGACGCCGATGGCTGCGGCGAAGAGCGCGAAGCGCGCGCGAAGCGCGGCCTCGTGCGCCTGGGACGCGAGCCACCGGAGCGCGAGGAGCACGAGCGTCCCCGAGAAGGTTGCGAAGATGGCGTGCATCCCGAGGTCCGCCGCGACGTACCACGGCGTGACGGGGAAACCGGCGCCGAGGGCGGCTGCGGGGCGCAGGACGAGCACGCCGCCCATGACGGCGAAGTAGGCGCCCGCGACGGTGGCCGCGAGGAGGAGCGGACGCCGGTCTTCGCGGCGGACCGGCTCCGGGAGCGTGAGCGCGAGGGCGACGAGGGCGCCCGCCCCGGAGAAGTTGAGGGCGGCCCGCACCGCCTGCCACGCCGCCTCCTCGGGACGCGCGGCGGAGGCGCCGGCGAGCACGAAGTAGAATGTGGTGATGCCGATGGTGGTCGTGTACGCGAAGAAGGCCACATGCCCCCCGCGGCGCGGGCGTAGCAAAGCGATCCAGGTGCCCAGCGCGACGACGAGGAACGCCGGCACGAGGCGCAGAAGGTCCACGGCCGACGTCACGGTCCCACCCCCGCTTCGCGTTCAACGTCCGCGAGCACCTTGTGCGCGCGATCGGGCGCAAGGCCGAGTCCGCGCGCGAGGCGGAAGAGCCGCATCTCTTCGTCGCGCGTGATGCGACGGTCGCGGAGCGCGAGGTGCACAGCGTCGCGGAACATGGCTTCCCGCTCGCTCTCGGGGCCCCCCGCCGCAACGACAGCCGCCGGCGCGGGCTCCACGCCGGTCGCGCTGAGCGGCACCGCGCGCTCCGCCAGCCGCTCCGCCGCGCGCTGCAGCGGGGCGAGCGCGAACACGAGCGCGCCGGCGGCGGCGAGCCCGACCCACTCGTTCTCCGCGCCAAAGACGATCTGCGCGCCCTCGCCTGCGAGGAAGAACACCGCGATGAATGCGGCTGCGACAGTGCCCTTGCTGAGCGTCCACCGCACCTTCACGTCGATGCCGAACATTTGGTGTCGCACGACCGCGTACGCGAGGAGCAGGACCATAACGAGCCGCACCGCGGCCCACTGGACACCGGCATTCGGGTCGGGCGCGAAGTTACGAACGAGCTGCCCCGCCAGGATGGCCGCCAGGATGAAAAGTCCCGCATTCCGGGCCAGGCGGGCGTCCGGCCCCGCGGGCGCCTGAAGCATCGTCCACAGCCACGCGAGGGCGACGATGAAGGAGAATCCCGCTGCCGCGGCAAGGAGCTGGACGTGCTCCGCCGCCACATCCCCCACCGGGTCCGACCACGCCGCGCGCCTCGCGGAGCTGACCACGAAATATGTGGCGAGCGCCGCGCTCATGAGGACAAGCCGGCTGCGCTCCCTCGAAGCGTCGGGGCCGCGCGCGTGGGCGAACGAGAGCGCGAGGAGTGCCAGCAGGACGGGGCTCAGGGCGACCACCGCGTCGTTCCCGATGAGCTCGGCGCGTTTCCACGCCCACGTCTGGAACGGGGGGCCAACGCTGACTTGCGCCGCGAGCGCAGCCTCGGGCGTCTGAAGGTGCGCGAGCGAGGCGCGCGCCCACATCACGATCATGAGCAGCGTCCCAGCGAGCACCGCCGAGGCGCGGGCCAGGGCCTCGCGAGGCAGCGCGCGGGCGAGCGCGATCGCGAAAAGCACCATGCCCGCGGCCCACGCGAGGTAACCCACCATGATGGTGGCCTGCAGGAGGTTCTCGGGGATGTCGAGCCACCGGAGGTAAACGCCGCACGTGCGCAGGCCGAAGCCTCCGGCGAAGAGGGCGAACGCGATGTTGCGCGGGTCCCGCGCCGCGACCCGCAGGACGATGAGCGCGAGCGCGATGAAGAGCGCGCCGCTGAGCGCGTTCAGGGCGAAGATCGCGCTCAGGCGCTCACCTCCCGTTCGACCTCTTCGTGGATCGCGAGGGCGCGCGACGCGGGAATGCCCGCGCGCTCCGCAAGGCGCAGGAGCGCGCGCTCGCCGTCACGTGGCACGGCTCCGTCGCGGAACGCGGCGCGGACCGCAGCGCGGTAGTCGTTCTCCGCCGCCACGGCACCGGAGTCGGAAGTGGAGCGCACGTGCGAGTCGAAGGTCAGCGGCACCGCGCGCTCCGCGAGCCGCTCCGCCGCGCGCTGGAGCGGCGCGAGCACGAAGACGAGCGCACCGGCGGCGGCGATGCCCGCATACGCGCTCCCGGTGGTTTCGCCGAAGAAGGCCTGTGCCGCCTCCGAGGTGACGAAGAAGACGGCGACGAACACCGCCGCGACGGACGATTTGCTGATCGCGAACCGGAGTTGGACGTCAATGCCAAGGGCCTGCTGCCGGAGGATCGCGTAGAGGAGGAGGAAGACCGCGATGAGCCGCGCGACCCCGAAGCCCCCTTCGCCGCCCCAGAGGGCGGCGGCGGCCATCCCGCAGAAGGGCGCCGCGAAGCACACGAGCGCCGCGTTGCGCGCGGCGCGGGGGTCCCGGCCCCTGGCGGTCTGCCGGAGGAGGAGCGCGCCCGCGACGAGGACGATCGTGAGAAGCACCATCCAGGGCCACCCTCGGTGCGCATCCGCGCCCGCGAGGTATCCGGGCCAGAGCACGAACGCCGACGTCAGAACGGCGTATTTCCGCTCTTCAGCCGCGTCCGCTGCATTGCGCCACCGGAGGACGAAGAGGAGGATCACGGCCCCGAGCGACGAGAGGAGGACCTTGAGCGCAAACGACACGAAGGGCGCGAGCGAGCTTCCCTCGGCCGCCGAGGCGAGGCCGTTCGGGAGGGCCCGGCCGTGCCGGCCCCACGACCACGCGAGCGTGAGGAGGAGCGCGCCCACCCCGAGGGCGAGCGCCCACCCGCGCTCGCGCGATTCGAGCGGGCGGGGAAAGGTCCAGGCGAGCCGGAACACGGCGGCACAGGCGCCGAGGACGAGCAGGGACAGGATTACGAGCAGGACCGGGGCGTCCGGCGAGTTCGGGTCGACCAGGTTCTGGAGAAGGAATGAGGCCCCAAAGAGTAAGCAGAAGAGCCCGAGCGCAGCCGTCGCGCGCGAGAGAGGTCGGAGTGTGAGCACCCACACGCCGAGGCCCGCGATGACCGCGCCGCCCGCGGCGTCGACGAGGAAGCCGGGGTCGGTGTTCAGGATCACGCGCGACCCTCCCCCTTTGGACGGGCGGTGGCGAGCGCGCGCTCGATCTCGTGCCTGAGGTCGTGCGCGCGTTCCGCTTCAATCCCTAGGCGCGTTGCGAGGCGCGCGAGGTGCCCTTCCTCGGCACGGGTGATCATTCCGTCTGCGAGGTACTTGCGAACGGTCACGCGGTAAGTTTCCTCCTCCGCCCCGGGGGCCGCCGCCGCGGGCGCGGGCTCGGCCACCGGCACCGCCCGCTCCGCGAGCCTCTCCGCCGCGCGCTGGAGCGGCGCCAATGCGAAGACGAGCGCGCCTGCGGCGGCGATGCCGACGTATGTGGAGCCGAGCGTCTCGCCAAGAAACTGCTGCGCGGCCTCGGAGGCGACGAAGAAGACGGCGATGAAGACCGCAGCGACGGTGCTCTTGCTGATCGTCCAGCGCACCTTGACGTCGAAGCCAAGAAGCTGATGCCGGAGAATCCCGTACGAGAGAACGGCGACCGCCCACCCGCGCGCGGCGAAGGCGAGCGGGGGGTCCGGCAAGCCCATCAACAGGAGCGCGCCCACCACGGGCGTCGCGAGCGCGAAGAGAACGAGGTTCCGCGCCGCTGCGTCCGGCCCGGAACGGAGGCTGCGGAGCCAGGTCAGGGCGATGACGACCAGCAGAGCGTACGTGGAGATGCCGATCGCGATTTCATGCGGACTCAGGAGCCAGAGCGCGGAGGAGAGTCCGAGATAGGGCAGGAGCGCGACCGCCGCGATGACCGCCTGCGACCGTTCCTCGGGCGCACGTTGCGGGAGAGATAGGATGAGCAGGAAGGCCGCGTACGCAATGAATGCGACGGCTGTGGCGGCCGTCTCAAGCACCGTGGTGACCGTCACGAGTCCCTGCGCACGCGCAAACTGCAGGAGCGCCCACGCCCCCGGCGCGAAGATGGCCGCCGCGCCGGCAAAGGCGCCCACGACGAACCGGTCGCGCATGGGGCGCCGCGTCGGGAACGTGATCGAGAGGATCACGAGCCCCGCCGCCGTCACGAGGAGCCCCGCGGTCGTGACCGAACCGAAGGCCGCGTCGGCATCAGGCCACAGCGGCCGTAGATTCTGGCTGACGCCGACGGCTCCGAGGCCCATCGCGAAGCCGGCGAGGCCGAGGGCCGCGCCTCGCCCGCGAGCGAGGTGCGCGACGAGGAGACCGAACGAAGCGAGCAGGACGCCGCCGCCCGCATTCAGGAGGGGCACGAGGGGAAGGGTCAGGCGGGTGCCTCCTCGCGCGACGGCTCGTTTTCAAACTTCTGCCACAACGGGGCCGCTTCGCGCGCGCCGAGCGCCGCAAGCGCCGCCAGACATCGCGGGACGCGATTCCCGCGCGCGATGGCGCTTCCGCTTCCGTGTGGGAGGTTGACGTCACCCGGTGCGGTCGCGGCCTCAAGGGCGGAAGGCTCGGCATCGTGGGTCTCGCGGGCGATGTTGTGTGCCTCCGTGATGGGTCAATAGAAGATCATTGCGATCGAGGCGGTGGCACCGACGTCGGTCGAGCCCGACGGTGGCGTGGGCGGCGGGACGCCGCCCGGGAGCGGTGAGGGCGTCGTCGTCGAGCAGTCGACCTTGATCCTTCTCGCGCCCCCAAGGCGAAGACCTCCATCGCCGATGCGAGTATCCTTGTGCCTCATTCCCTGCCCCGCGCGGCCTCGGCTGCCGCGGCTCTCTTGATTCGTACCCGTTTGGCGGTATTTAAGGGTCGGTCGCGGACGCGGTAGGGAGCGGGGCGGCCAGGATCGCGCTGATCCGGTTCGCGATCCAACCCCCGCGACGCCCGACGCCCGGCCCCGATTCCGCGGCGCCCGCCTCGCGATTCCCTCCCCCGACGGCGTCCGGGCATGCTGAAGAGGCCCCCGGGGCATCGCCCTCCCGGGAAGGCTCTCGATGTTTTTCGCTCGCGCGGTCGCGGTAGCGCTCGTGGTGGCCCTGCTCGCGGCATCGTCGGCGGGCGTCGCGGGCCGCTCGGTGGGGCAGGCGCGCTATGAGGCGGAGGAGTCGAACCGCCTCGCGCTCGACCTCGCGGGGCAGATGAACTGCATCCCGGAGGCGAGCCGCGGTGGACCCCCCGGCCGCTGCGCGGACGGCCCGACGGGCGTCCAGCATCCCGCGCATGGGGTGCGCATCCTCGACACGCACTACACGATGGGCTTGCGCGAGGCGAACGGTGACGCGGGCGAAGTGGCCGCAAGCCCCTTCGACGCGACGCAGACGCGGTTCGTGAACCTTCACCGCGACTCGCGGGGAACCCTGCCCGACGTGTTCGTCGTGGGTCATCCGATCCCCGGCGCCGGCAGCGGGCTGCTCGCCTGGTACGGTCGGTGGCTCGACGTGGACGGGAACGGCGATATCACGCTCCACACGCTCGCGTCGGGCGCGTACGGTCCCGACAACGAGCTCGGGCCCACCCTCGTCGGGCCCCCCGAGATCGTCGGCTATTTCGAACCGCCCGCGAAACCCGCCTCGTCCTCCGCCTCGCGCGCGCCGGACGTCACGTTCCCGACGCACGGCACGGGCGGTTTCTGGTACTATGCGAAGGGTCCGGGCGTCTCGTCGCTTGCGACGAGCTCGCTGCTCGAGACGCTCACCGTCACGACGCTGACGGACCCGGGTCTCGCGCAGTCACTCGACGGACGCGCCTTCACCACGACGTCCCTCAGCCTCGTCGACATCGACGTCTATCCGGCGGTCGCCGCGCCCGTGGCGCCGCTTTACCAGGCGACGGGGGCCTCGGCCCTCGTGCACCGCTACGGCACGCCCGGCGAGACGCCGATCGTGTACAATGGCGGCCGTCAAGGTCTCCCGCCCGCAAGCGAGACGCCTGTCGCGGGCACGCCCGCGGGCGACGCCCTCGCGGGACCGCTATCGGCCGTCGCTTCCGCCGCGTACGCGCCGTACCCGATGCGGTGGGCCGCGCCGCCCTGCCCGCCGGAGCCGACGGAGGCGTGCTCGACGGATGGCGGGCGGCTTGCGGAATATCAAGCGGAGCGCCGCGCGTGGATCGAGCTCATCCCGCTCTGGGGCGAACCCAACCAGCACGCCTCGCCGTACCGCGCGGAGGCGCAGAACCGTCCCGGCCCGCTCCCCGGCCGCGGGACCGGCGGCGGGCTCGCGATGGCTCCGGGCTTTCTCTACTTCGAGGTCCGAACCGGCGTGTGGCACGACGCGAACGGGGACGGCGTCGTCGCGTGCGCGGAAACCGGGGACCCGTACGAGGCGGGGACGCGCCCCATCCCGAACCGCTACGATGAGGCCTGCTCCGAGTTCATCGGCCTCGATCCGCGCGTCGCGGGCGCCATCGCATCGTCGATCCGCGTCACGATCCGGCCACACGGCGCCTGGGGTGCCCCCGTCGTCCTGCCCGCCTGCGTCACGGATACCGCCTACGACACCGTGGGCATCCGCTCGACCTTCTGCGAGGAATCGTATGCCGTCGACGCGTGCGCGACGCCGGGCGCGCCGCGATGCGTGGACAATGGACGGACCGGCGTCGTCCTCGGGGACCGGGGCTTCGGCTCGCTGCCGCTGCGCGCTTCCGTCGCGGGCCGCTACGAGACGCCATCGCAGTATGGCGCGCTTCTTCCCGAGGGGACGCTCGCGACCGGGTTCACGGCCTGCACGGAGGCGCTCGACGTCATGTACGACCTCGCCGGCGTCCCGGTCACCGAAACCGTGCGGGATTGCGTTCGCGTCGAGCGATGGGATCCCGCGTGGCGGTCCGTCTGACCGCGCAGGCTGAAGTACCCCCCGACCCATCAGCGGCCCGATGAGCGATCACGGCCTCACGACGAACGTCCTTTCCGACGTCGTCCTTCCGATCGCGCTCGCGGTCATCACGCTCGGCATGGGCCTCGCGCTCACGGGGGCGGATTTCCGTCGCGTCGTCAAGATGCCGCGCGCCGTCGCGGTCGGCCTCGGCGCGCAGCTCGTGGTCCTTCCGCTCCTCGCCGCCCTCGTCGCGACCATCTTCGCCTACACGGTCGGCATCACGCGCGACCTCGTGCTGGGCATCCTCATCCTTGCCTGCTGCCCGGGCGGGGCGACGAGCAACCTCGTCACGTGGCTCGCGCGCGCCGACGCCGCGCTCTCCGTTTCCCTTACGAGCGTGACGAGCCTCGCGAGCGCGCTCACGACGCCATTCGCGTTCTTGCTCCTCGTCGACCTCCTCCTCGGCGAATCCGCCGCGCTCAACGTCTCCTTCATCGACATGGCGAAGCTCGTCGTCGCCATCGTCGCGATCCCCATCCTCGTAGGGATGCAGATCCGCAAGCGCCGCCCCGCGTTCGCCGCGCGGATCGAAAAGCCGCTGCGCATCGCGTCCGTCGCGCTTCTCGCCGTCCTCGTCGCGGGCATCATCGCGGCGAACGCCTCGAGCTTCTGGGCGCTCGCCGCGCGGAGCGTCCCAATGTCGCTCGCGCTGAACGCGCTCGCGCTCGCGGCGGGGTGGGGCCTCGCGCGCGCCCTCGCGCTGCCGCCGGCGCAGGCGCGCGCCATCTCGATCGAGGTCGGCTTCCAGAACGGCACGCTCGGCATCGCGCTCGCGGTCACCCAGCTCGGGTCGCCCGAGGCCGCGATCGTCCCGGGTTTCTACAGCCTCGTCATGTTCGTGACGGGCGGCGCGCTCGCTTGGTGGTGGGCCCGCGACGCCGCGCGCGCGGTGCCGGTCGAGGCGCCGGCGCGCGAGGCGACGGTCGAAGCGCGGCCGTGAAAGACGCTGTGTCGCCCGTTCAGCGAACGAGCGGTTCGCCGCGAAGCGCGCGCTCGACCTCGTCGCGGCAACCGCGCGCCTCGGCGCGCCGGCGCAGGTAGTCGAGGTCGAGACGTCCCGCTTGCGCGCGCGCGAGCGCGAGCGCGCGCGTCCACTCGCGTTGATGGCGGAAGTGCGCGCCCGATTCGGCGTACTTCACGATGAGATCCTCGGGGGCGATGAGCGGCACCACGTAGTCGTCCACCTCGAGTTCTACGAGGTGGTCGAGCGATCCCGTGAGCGGCTCCGGCAGAACCTCGATGGCGATCGGAAGGGCCGGGTGACGCACGGCGCGGCCGAATCGCGCGAGGTCATCGGCATCCTCGAAGCGTTCGAGGACGAACCCCTCGCGTTCGAGCGCCGCAAGGAACGGAAGCGCGGGGACGACGCCCCCGGGCGACACGCTCACGACGTCGAGGTCGAGGCTTGCGAGCCAGCCCTCGGGGTGGGAGCGTTCGAGCGTTTCGGCGACGTAGAAGTCGAGCGCGGTTCCGCCCACGACGACGGGGCGGAACCCGACGCGGGCGCCGATCGCCCCGAGCCAGCCCGCAAGCAGGAGCTTCGCGCGGAGCGGACTCGGCTCGGCGCGGATGCGCTCAACGGGGCCGGCGGCGGACGCGGACGCGCGCCTCACCTCCCGCGAGGTTGCCCACGACATAGCGGCGCGGACGCTGTTCGACCACGGTCCCCGTCGCGAGCCGCTCGGCGAAACGTTCGGCGGCGACGGCGGCGAGCGCGCGCTGCTCGCCGGGGGAGCGGCGCGTCGCGGGCGCGCCCGCGAGCGCCGCGGCGCGTTCGCGCGCCGCTTCGCGCGCGACGTCCTGGCGCGCCTCGAGCTGGAACCGGATCTCCTCGGGCGGGAGCCGCTCCATGAGGAAGGCCACGATGGCGCCGAGCGGCACGCCGCGGGGGCGCGCGGCGCGAAGGTCCCGGGCGAGCCCCGGTTCGAGGGCGATCGTGGTGAGGCTCATGGGCACTATTTGTACTCATGAGTATTTAAACTATGCGAGGGAAAAGGAAGGCCGGCGCGCGGCCGGCCCGGAGATCCGCAATCAGGCCTTGGGCGCGGCGGCGGCCTTGCCCTTGAACGACGGGTGGTACTTCTCGATGAGCTTGCGGTCGAGACGCGTCAGCTGGTCGGCGGGGATGCCGCCGAGAAGTTCCCACGTGAGGTCGAGCGTGCCCTCGATGGTCCGGTCCTCGTCGCGGCCCTGGCGGACGAAGCGGTCCTCGAAGACGTCCGCGAACTCGAGGAGCTTGCGGTCGCGCTCCGAAAGCGCCTCCTTGCCGACGATCGCAACGAGGCCGCGGAGGTCGCGGCCCTCGGCGTAGGCGGCGTAGGCCTGGTCCGAGACGCCCTTGTGGTCGTCGCGCGTGCGCTCCTTGCCGATGCCGGCGTTCATGAGGCGCGAGAGCGACGGAAGCACGTTGATCGGCGGGTAGACGCCCTTGCGGTGGAGCGACCGCTCGACGACGATCTGGCCCTCGGTGATGTAGCCCGTGAGGTCCGGGATCGGGTGCGTGATGTCGTCGCCCGGCATCGTGAGGATGGGCACCTGCGTGATCGAGCCCTTGCGGCCCTTGATCTTGCCCGCGCGCTCGTAGATCTGCGCGAGGTCGGTGTACATGTAGCCGGGGTAGCCGCGGCGGCCGGGAACCTCTTCGCGAGCCGCGCCGATCTGGCGGAGCGCCTCGCAGTAGTTCGTCATGTCCGTGAGGACGACGAGCACGTGGTAGTCGTGCTCGTAGGCGAGGTATTCGGCGGCGGAGAGGGCCATGCGCGGCGTGACGATGCGCTCGATGGCGGGGTCGTCGGCGAGGTTCACGAAGAGCACGGCGCGCTCGAGGGCGCCGGTGCGCTCGAAGTCGGCCTTGAACGCCTGGTACTCCTCGTTCGTGATGCCCATCGCGGCGAAGACGACGGCGAACTGCTCGGTCGAGCCCGGCACCTTCGCCTGGCGCGCGATCTGCAGCGCGATCTCGTTGTGCGGCAGGCCGGACGACGAGAAGATGGGGAGCTTCTGCCCGCGGACGAGCGTGTTCATGCCGTCGATGGTCGAGATGCCCGTCTGGATGAACTCCTTCGGGGACTCGCGCGAGTAGGGGTTGATGGCGGCGCCGATGATCTCGACGCGCTTCTCGGGCACGATCTCGGGGCCGCCGTCGCGGGGCGCGCCGCGGCCGGAGAGGATGCGGCCGAGCATGTCC
>DATLGO010000001.1 GCA_035540375.1 Candidatus Thermoplasmatota archaeon | reverse complement strand
GCGCAAGGCGGGGGGGCGGGCGCGGCGCCGTCGGCCGCGCGCCCGCCGCCGAGGAAGGCGGCGGCGACGGGGTCGACACGGTTCTCGCCGGGGCCGCTGCGGGCGGGGCGCCCGCGTTGCGCTCGGAAAGGCCCTCGAGCTTTCCGAGCGCCCGCTCGACACGCGCGTTCAGGTCCGCGACGCGATGATCGACGGGGTCGGTTGCCGCGCGCGCGACGGGCCGATCGACGACGCGGGCCTCCAGGCTGCGAAGCTCGCGATTGATCGCCTCGACCTCTCCGACGACGCGCGAGCGCGTGCTCTCGGCCGTCTGCGTCGCGTCCACAGCGAGGCGGTCGACGGCGCGCGCAACCTCATCGAGCCGGCGGAGAAGGGCTGCCTCGGACTCGGCGACGCGGCCTTCCGCTCGCCGCGCCGCGTCCTCGACGCGCTCGAGGCGCTTCTCCATGGAGTCGTCCCGCGCCTCGAGGCGGCGGCCGAGGGCCGCCTCGAGCGCATCGAAACGCGCGCCGAGGGCCGCGACGTCGCGCGCGAGCTCGCGCGCCTCGAGGGCGTCGTCGTCGAGCCGCGCGAGGATTGCGCCCTCCATGTCGCGCGCGAGGGCCTCAACGCGCTCGTCGATAAGGCGCACGTCGGCCGCGAGGCGGGTCTGCGCCCCCGCAAGCTCGGCGCGCGCCGCGGCGTCGCCTCGGGCGGCGGCCGCGACGGAGCGGTCGAGCTCCTCCATGCGGGCGACCAGGGCGTCGAGGGCGCCCGCGAGCCGATCCGCGCGCTCGCGCGCCGAGGCGAAGCCTTCCGCGACGGTCGTTGCGAGCTTTTGCACGGTCTCGGATCCGCTTTCGAGGCGAAGGCCGAGGCCGTCGAGTCGACCCTCGAGGCGCGCGACGTGGTCGGCGACCTGTCGGCTCGTGTCGGCGCCGAGCGCGAGCTTCGTCTCAAGGTTGGATTCGAGGCCGCCGAGCCGCTCGTGGATCTCGTCGAGCGCGTCCGCGGACTCGGAAGCCATCGCGCTGCGCGTTTGGGCGGCCTGGGACTCGATGGCCCTGGCGATCGCGGCCGTGTGGTCCGCGAGGCGCGCGGCCTGGACCGCTTCATGGGACGCAAGCCGCTCGGCGGTCGCCCGCGCCGCTTCCGCGGCATCCTTGAGGCGACCTTCCACGAGCGCGTCGCGGCGCTCGGCTTCCCGACGGAACGCGTCGAAGCGGACTTCGAGCGCATTCGAGGCTTCCGTGAGGCCTTCGAGCGCTTCGCGCTCGCGCGCGCCGTTCGCCGCGGCGATGCGCGCGAGGTCGTCGCGCACCGCGCGCACCTCTCCGGTGAGGCCCGAGTGGAGCGACCGGGTGTCGTTCGCGAGAGCCTCGAGCCCCCGTTCGAGCCCGGGCGCGACCGCCAGGCGTTCCTCGAGCGCGCCGAGGCGCGTGAGCAGGGCGTCGCCCCGTTCCGCGGCGCTCTTCGCGAGCGACTCGATCCGTTCCGCGAGCCGTCCGTCGCGCTCCGTCGCGCCCGTCGCGAGGGAATCGAGACGGTTCGCGAGGCGGTCGTCCGCCGCCGCGAGATAGGCGAGGTCGCGCGAGATCGCTTCGGTCGCGGCGCGGGATCGCGACGTCGCGTCATCGAGAACGGGCCTGAGCGCATCCGCGATGGCCTCGACGTCGGGAGCGCTCCGCGCGAGGTCGAGGGAGGTCGCGGTCAGGTGGCCGAGATCGGCCGCGACGCGGGCTTCGAAACCGTCGAGGCGCTCGACGAGCCGGGCCGCGGCGGCGTCGGCGGCGGCCTGGGCGCTCGCGGCGAGCCTGGATGCGGCCTCCTGGGCGATCGCGGAGGCGCTCGGCGGCTCGCGACCCGCGAGGGCCGCGACATGGTCGTCCACGCTCGCGAGCCGGTCTTCGAGCCTGCGGGACGCCGCCTCCATGACTTCCGCGAGATCGTTCGGGGTCGCCGGCGCGGGAAGGGCCGCGACGGCGGCGAGGGCGTCGCGACCGAGGTCGTCGATCGCTGCCTTGAGCGTGCTGACGCGAGCATCGAGCGCCGCTTCGAGGCGCGCTTCGCGCGTCGCCGAGGCCCTCGCCTCGTCGAGGAGCGAGGCTCGCACGGCGCCGAATCCGTCATCGACGGACGCGACGAGCTTCGCAAGCCGTTCGGCGGCTTCCGCAAGCGGGCCTTCGAGCGCGCGCCCGCGGTCCGCCGCGAGGGCGCCGTGCCGCTCCATAGCCGAAGCGACCGCGCTTTCCGTCGCCGAGAGCGTCGCGGCCATCGAGGCGAGACGCGAAGCGAGATCGTCGCGGGCCGAGGCCACGAGGGCGGCCTGCGCCTCGAGCCGCGAGACGATGGTCGCATCGAGACCGGAGGCCGCTTCTTCGATGAGGGCGTCGAGACCCCGGGTCTCCCCGAGGGTCGCTTCGAGGGTTTGGTGGATCGTCGCGAGATCGCGCGCGAGATCGTCGCGCGCTTCCGAGACCGCGCCCACGACGGATGCGTGCTCGTCGCCGAGGGCGGCTTCGAGCGCGCGGGCCTCCTCGGCCGAACTCCGCTCGAGCTCGGCGAGGCGCGCCGAGAGGGCGCTCGTCGCGGCTTCGAGATCGTCGAACCGGGAGAGAACGGCAAGATCGCCCCTTTCCAGCGCGGCCACCACGGTGTCACGGTGCTCGCGCGCGTCGCGGCCGAGCGCGTCGCGGATTTCCGCGAGGTCGCCCGAGAGGTCGCGGGCCGCCTGGATGACGGCGTCGTGGCGGTGCGCGGCCTCCGCCGCCAACCCCGCCTGGGTCGCGTGGATCCGGGCCGCCTCCTCGGCGAGGCGCGCCTGCGAGGTCGCGAGGACGTCCGAACGGCGTCCGAGGTCGGCGAGGGCCGCGAGGGCGGCATCGGCGCCTTCCCGGCTTCGCGCGTCGAAGGTTCGGCCGAGGTCTCGGAGCGCCTCAGCGAGGCGCCCTTCGAGGCCCGAAAGCGCCTCGCGCATGGCGGGGTCTCGCTCGCCGAGCCGAGCGACGTCCGCGCGCAACGCGTCGGCGCGCCCGGCGAGGGCGGCGAGGTTCTCCTCGATGCGACGGCCTCCGTCGCGTCCTTCCGCGCCGAGCCCCTCGACGGCGCGCTCGACGGTGCGGCCGAGTTCCGCGAGGGCGCCTTCGAATCGCGCCCGGTCGGCGCGGACGGCGGCTTCGATTGAGGCGAGGTTCTGGCCGAGCTCGCGCGCGAGGCGTTCGAGGCCCGCGTCCATGCGCGCCTCCGCGTCGCTGTTCCTGGCGCCGAGCTCGCCGAACGCGGCGTCGAGGTGGCGGCCGAGGCTCGCGACCGTCTTGTCGAGATGGGCGCGACCCTCCGCTTCGCGCGCGCTCGCGCGCGATTCCGCCGCCTCCGCCCCCGCGACAAGGCGGGCTTCCGCCGCTTCGAGGCGCGAGCCGAGCGTCGCGAGGAGGTCGTCGAAGCGGTCGGCGTCGCGCTTCGCGGTCTCGTCGAAACGGCGCGCAAGGGCCGCAAGCGCGTCCGCGAGCGCCATGGACGAGGCGCGATCCTGTTCGATCGCCTCGGCGAGCGCGTTTTCGAGGCCCCGGGCGCGCTCCTGTGCGCCAGCGGCCTCGTCGGCGATCCGGCTCGCGAGACTCTCGAGCGTCCTGCCGACGCTCCTTGTTTCCGCCTCGAGGGCGAGGGATGCGGACGCGATCGCGCGGCCGAGCGCCTCCCCCCCGTCGCGAGCCGATCGCGCGATCGCGTCCTCGAAGGCGCGCGCTCGGGCTTCGGAGGCGCGCTCGCGCGCCTCGAGCCTCTCTTCGAGCGCTGCAAGCGCCGCGCGGCCCGCGTCGAGACGCGTCGCGAGGGCCTCGGACGCGGCGGCGGAGCGACGCGCGCCTTCGGATGCGGCCCGCTCGAGACCCTGGGTGATGGTCGATACGGCTTGGCGGAGGTCCGTGAGGGCCGCCGTCGTTTCGCGGTCGATCGATTCGAGCTTGAGGAGCGCGGCGTTCGCCGCGGCGCGGGCCTCGGCGGTCGAAGCCTGCTGCGCCGCGCGGGCTTCGGCAAGCGCATCCGAGAGGCGCGATTCGAGGGCTTCGATGCGGTGCGACGCCTCGCGCGTAGCCTCGAGCGCCGCGCCGGCGGCCGCCTTCGCGGCCACGGATTCGGACCGTGCCTCCCCGACCCGCTCAAGGACGCGTTCGTCGGCATATTCCGCGGCGCGCTCGAGATCGGCGACGTCGCCGCGGGCCGCTGCGAGTGCCGAGAGGATCCGGTCGGCGCCCTCTCCGAGCCCTTTCGAAAGATCGGTCGCGAAGGCGGCGGCGACGTCGTCGAGCCGTCGGCCCAACGTCGCGGTCGCGTCCTCGATGCGCGCGAGGCGGTCGATCGAGGCGGCGTCGGTGGCTGTTGCGCGGGTGGACGCCTCGGCGATCCGGGAATCGACCTCCCGGAGCGTCGAGCGGATGACGGCGAGATCCTCGGCGAGGCGCGTCGAGACGGCGTCGAGCGCGCGGCGCGCGTCCTCCGAGGCGGCGCGCGAGTTGGCTTCGAGGCGCCGCTCCGTCAAATCGACGGCGGTTTCGAGGCGCTGGCCGCGCTCCTCGACTTCGCGCTCGAGGCGTCGGGCGGTCGCTTCGAGGGCGGATTCGACGCGACCGACGGTGTCCTTGACCTCGCGCTCCAGTCGTCGGGCGGTCGCTTCGAGGGCGGATTCGACGCGCTCGCCCGTTTCCCCGACCTCGCGGCCGAGTCTGCGAGCGGTGGATTCGAGGGCGGATTCGACGCGTTCGCCGGTTTCCCCGACCTCGCGCTCGAGCCGCCGCGCGGTGGACGCGAGCGCGGTTTCGACGCGGTCCCCGGTTTCCTCGACCTCGTGCTCCAGGCGCCGCGCCGTCGCCTGGACGCGTTCGAAGCCTTCCTCGACGTCCCGTTCCCGGACGTCGGCGCGGCGCGATTCGCGCGCGATCTCCTCGCTGAGCGTCGCAAGGGAGGCGTCGAGACGCTCTCCGAGCGTGGCGAGCGCGCGGGCATAGGCTTCCTTCGCGGCCTCGAGTCGGGTTTCGAAGCGCTCGGTCGCGTCCGCGGCCCGGTCGAGCCGCATCGCGATCGTCTCGTCCTGCTCGGCGGCCTCGGCCGTCGCCTGGATGAAGCCCGCGAACTCGGTCGCGAGGCTTTCGAACTGGACCTCGAGAGCCTTCACGCGGTCGCGCGCGTCCGTCTCGTCGACGCGCGCCACCACGTCGGCCATGGCGGCGTGGATCTCGCGCACGTCCGCAGCAAGACGCCCGGCGACCTCGCTCATTGCGAGGGCGTCCCGTTCCGTCGCCGTGCCTAGATCGTCGATCGCGTGCGCGACGTTGCGGCGAAGGTGATTCATGGCGCGCTCGAGGTCCGCGAGCGCGCGTTCCGGCGTGGCGTCGGATGGGAGGGGGCGCCGCAGCGCAGGACGGTAGGCCTGCACAGGAAGGGGGCCCCCTTGCGCGCTCGGCCCTTCGGACGGCGCGTTCTCGGCCGGGGAACGCCTGAAGCGGAATCCTTCGCGGCCCCACGGGGCGATTCCGAGGCCGAGCACGAGCGCGAAGGCGCCGACGGCGAGAATGACGTGACCCGTCGCGATCTGCGTCGCGACCTCCGCGACCGCGGCGGACGCGACGAGGGCGGCGCCGCGCGCGCCCGAAAGCGGCCCGTCGGTCAAGCCGCGGCCTCCGGGCGGCGCGCGAGGATGAAGGCGGTGCCCGCGAGGCCGAAGCCGGCAAGCGCGGCGCGCCAGGGCTCGCGCGCGAGTCCCCCGAGGCCGCCTTCGGCCTCGGTCGTGGTCACGATGCGCTCGGTCGTCACCCGATCGTCCCGGGCGTCCTTCGGCGCGTGGAGCACGTAGAGCGGGGCGTCGTAGCGGAACGGCCACGCGTAGCGGCTCGGCCCGGACTCCTCCCCGTGCTTCACGAGCGCGACGATGGACCACGAGAGGGGGCCGGGGCGGCCTTTCGTCTCGGAGGCCTCCGCGACCGCCCTGTCGAGGGCGGCAAGATCGAGGATCGCGGTCAATTCGAGACGCGGCGCATTGCGGACGGACGCGTCGCCGAGCGGCACTTCGAGCGTCCACCCTTCTCCGGACCGCGCCACGGCGGCGAGCGTCGCGTGGACCGCGGAGGGCGCGCCCTCGGCCCTGGACCAGGAGAAGGCGAGCTCGGCGCGCGGCGCAAGGGTCGCGAGGTAGCCCGCCTCTCCCATCGCGAGGCGCTCGCCCGTCGCCTCGCCGGTCGCGGGATCGACGAGGGGCACGCGGTAGGTCAGCTCGCCGGATTCGACGAGGCGCGTCGTGGTGGCGGCGCGCTCGACCGGGTACGGCTCCCAGGCGGCTTCGACGCTCATCGCGAGGCCGAGGGCGAAGGCCGCGAGGACGAATCCCGCAAGGAGGGTCCTGGGGGAGAGGGACGCGAAGCGGGCCTCGAGCGCGCGGACGTTCATGGACCAACCACGAGCAGGGGATGGCCTCCCCTTGCCGGTCCGATTCCGCGGGCCCGGGTCATCGCGGTTTCGGAGCGTCCGAAGGCCCGTTCTTCCCGTTTCGGGCCTCCCGCCGACCCGCCGGCTCCGCGAATCGGGAGCACCGGAGGGTCAGGTTCGGAAGCGCGGCGTAGAACACGAGAGTCCGGGCGTCGGCGAGGACGCGCGTCCTCCCGTCGGCGGCCGCGCGAACGACGTCCTCGACCTCGGGGACGTCGACGATGGGTGTCCCGAAACGGATGGGATCGATCGCGGCCAGGGAGGTCGTGATCCAGTCGGCGTGCTCCTCGCAGGCCCGCAGGAAGGCCGCTTCGCGGGGGGTGCGGCCCCGCGCGGGATCGGACTCGTTCGCGACCACGGAGGCGACGAGACCGGCGACACCGAGGACCGCGAGCGCGAGGGCGGGCAGGTTGCCGAAGACGCCCGCCCACCCTGCGGGCTTCGCGAGACGGAAGGAGGTCGCCTCCACGTGGGACTTGGACCAGGTCGCCTGAGCCGCGTTGGGAAGCACGATGCGCGGGTCCTGGACGGTCACGGGCATCCTGTAGACGGCCTTTCCGGAGCGATGCGCGGCGTCGGTCGCCACGGCATACGCCACGGTCGCCTCGATGGAGACGTTGATCTTCCCCTCGCCCGGGGGCATCGTCACCGCGAGGCTTCTCAGCTCCGAGACGAGGAAATCGAGGTCCACGACGCCCGCGAGATCGACGCGAGCGCCCGCGGAAACGGCGTCGTCGAGCGGGTGGACGACGTCCCAATAGGCGCGCCCGTCCTTCGCGTCCGCCCGGAACCTCAAGGCGAGGGAGGCGTGCGCGAGGCCGTCCACGCCCGAAGGGGCCGCGGCCTCCCACCGGAAGGTCACGGGGACATGCGAGCTCACGGTGCGATAGTATGCGGGCTCGCCCATCGGAAGCACCGTGCCGTTCGGCCACAGCGTGTCGTTGCGCGTCACGGGCACCGTGTAGACGAAGGAAGCGCGCTCCGTCCAGAGCTCCCGTTCCTCGACGACGCGCGTGGAGGTTTCCGCCTGGAAGCTCTGCTGCGCAAGCAGGACGCCGACGACGAGCATCGCCGCCGCCACGGCGCTTGCCGCGGGGCCATGGTCGCGCAGGAGGCGGAGGATCGCGCTCATGGAGGTCACTCGAAGGTGATGCGCATGGTGTAGCGCGTGCGTTCGGAATCCAGCCAATCGGGGTGCGAAGCCTCGACGTCCCAGTAGATGAAGTGCGTCTCACCCGAGCATGCCGGGCAATCCACGAGCTTCGCGGTGAGCGTCGCGGCGTTTCCGACCGCGATCTCGCTGGCGGTCGTCATCGGCCCGGAGGCGACGGGGGTCACGCCGGCGAACGAGTATTCGAGCACCTTGCTTCCCGCATCCTCGGCGAGCGTCACGGTGTAGGTCTGCGCCGCCGCGCCCTTGTTCGTGAGCGTGAAACCGCATTCCCCGCCCGCAAGGAGCACGCTCGGACAGCGTCCGCCCGAGATCGCGTTGTATGCCGACGCGTCCGTGACCACGGCCGCGGTCACGTCGCGCGGCGATTCCGAGAAGGCGTCGAAGGCCGCGGAGGGGGCGACGCTCGCGATGCCGAGGGCGGCAAGCGCAAGCCAGAGCGCGATTGCGGCGCGCGCCCGTCGCCTCATGCGGCCTCCCATCCGAACTCGCGACCGACGGGCCGGTTCCAGACGCCGAGCGCGCGGACCCAGGCGGCGCCCGCGGCGGCGAAAAGCGACGCGAGCGCGAAGTAGGGCGAACCGGGGAACGTGTCGTGCATGGCGCGCGTCAAAAATTCCGGGAAGGCTGCGGGATACCGGTACACGAGCACGGTTTCCTCCTGGAGGCCGACGCGTTCACCGGCGACGAGCTGATAGGGCATCTCCACCCGGGTCCAGGGCGGAACGTGCCTCGTCCCCATCGGGGCGACGATGCCGGGCGATCCGGCCTCGAGGATGGCCGTCGTCGGGAGGAAACCGAGGCTTCCGAGCGAGACCTTGCGATCGAGGACCTGGCCCTGCGCGCCCGCCCGGATGCCGTCGCCCGACGAGGGATCCGCGACGACAACGACATGCGTGGGCACTTCGCGGCGCGCCGAGGCGGCCCCGTAGGCCGTCGCGGCGAGGAGGACCACGAAAAGCCCGATCGCCACATGCTTGCCCAAAATTCCGTACGGGAAGAGGCGGCTGAGCGCGCGCTCGAGCCGAGGCGAGCGGTCGCGACGCTCGGGCAGACGCGATCCGCCCCAGACGAAGGCGAAAGCCGCGACCGCGCCGACGGCCACGAACGCGCCGGCCGCGAGGTTGCGCGCCCCGCCCGCCGCATTCTCGATCCTCACCCACGCGATGGTCGCCTCGACGACGGCGACGCCGAACCCCTCGACGAGAACGGGTTTCCCGTCGACCGTCACGACGCGCCCCATCACGCGGTCGGCCGTGACGGCGACCTCGCCCCCGACCTGGTCGATCTCGGGATTGGCATCCCCCTGCGTGTACCAGCCGTTGCGGGCGTCGCCCCCGACGATGCGGTGGACGCTCGGACCGCCGCGCGTCGTCGACTGGAAGACGATGATGTCCCCGACCTGGAGATGCGACGGCCACGGTTCGACGAAGAAGCCGTCGAACGTCTTGATCGTCGGCTCCATCGACCCGGAAGAGGCGTACGAGAAGACCGGCCGTCCCGTCACGATGGGGAGGGCGATCGCGGCGAAGAGGATCCAGCTTGCGATCGCGAGAACGACGCGCGCCGGGGATTTCTTCTTCGCCATGCGGTCGTATCCTCCCCCCGGTCTCGAACGGGCGGCGCTCGGGGGCGCGCCGCCCGGGAACCCGATCAGGCGGAGCTGCGGGCTTCGATGTCCATCGTCTTGGAGATGGCGGTGCCCGCGTTGACGCCCGTCGAGTCGATCTTGAAGCCGATGTAGCGGACGCCGCCCGGCGCGAGGTTCGTGATGTCCTTGCGCTGCTCGTAGCCGGGGCTGTCGTCCGTGGTCATGGTGTTCGCGGCCGTGGCGATGTTGATCGTGATGACGGTATCCGTCATGTTGAGCCACAGATGCGAGAGCGTCTTCGTGCCCTTGTTCGTGATCTTGATCACGTCGTGGAAGTAGTACTGGGCGTCCTTGTTGACGCCGGTCCCGCCGGCCGCGCCTTCACAGCTCGTGCCGCCGTCCCAGGTGATGTCGACGCGGCCGTTCGTGTAGGCCACGTAGCAGTCGTACTCGGTGTCGACCGTTTCGATCGAGATGTAGGCATCGGTATCCGAGACCACGTTCGCGACGACGGCGCGAGGGTCGAGGGTCGCCCAGTTGAAGGCCGAGGCGGCGAAGACGCTCGCGGCGGCGAGCGTCACGAGCGCGAAGGTCTGGAAGGAGGTCCTCATGGTTTCACGACCACCGTTCGGGCGGACGACCCCTCTCGGCGATCCGCGGTGATGTCGGTTTCGCATCCGGCCGAAGGGCCCCTCGCCCCTCGGTCCCCTGGGTCAGTCGAGGCGCGCGGTGAATCGCAGGGCCCCCGTGACGGACCCGCCCGCGAGGGAGCCGCCGTGGAGGCCCACGCCCACGAAGAGGTCGTGACCCGCCGCAAGCGACATGGCCCCTGAGGACGCGGAATAGAGGCCGGTCGTCATCTGCCCCGGGTCGGCATGGCGGCCGACGGTGACGGCGGAGCCCCCAGCCGACGTCGTCGTGGCGTTGACCCAGACCAGGATGGGCTTGGTGCCCTTGTTCGTGACGACGAGGAGATCGTGGAACCAGTAGGTCGTCCGGTTGCCCGCGTCCGCGTCGCTTCCGGGATTCATTCCCGTTCCGCCTCCCGACATACAGTCCGAGAACGCGATTGCGATGATCCCGCCGCTCGTCGTCACGACGCACGCGTGGGGATTCGGAGCGTAAGCCGCGATCGAAAGGTAGGCCGCCGCGTCGCCCACGACCTCGACACCGATCGCGCGCGGGGCCGCCTCGGCCCGGTTGAACGCGTCCGCCGCGAGCACGCCCGCCGCGGGGAACGCGAGCGCCAGGACGAGAACCACGAAGCGCATGGCTTGACGGACCGGCCCGTCCTCGGCCGCGCCGGGGCAAGAAGGGCGCGCAGGGGCCGATGGGGCCCAGGGCCGATTCCGCCGTGAAAGCCTTGATGCCTCGGCGGGCCCTGGAGCGCGCGTGGAGGGCCGCGTCGTCAGCGTGCACGGCAAGCCTCTCGTCGCGGGCGAGCACGGCATCCGCAAGCCCGCGCTCGACGAGGCCCGCATCCGGGTCTCGGGCGTCGAAGGCGACAGCAACGGGCACCGCGCGCGCAAGAGGAACAAC
This sequence comes from Candidatus Thermoplasmatota archaeon, assembly GCA_035540375.1. Classification (NCBI taxonomy): domain Archaea; kingdom Methanobacteriati; phylum Thermoplasmatota; species Thermoplasmatota archaeon. Next base: position 5,524 of record DATLGO010000001.1, on the reverse strand, counting down.
GATCCTGACCAGGCCGTGCTGCTCCTTGCTCAAGAGGCGCTCGCGGCGCTCGCGGAGGAGGGGTGGCCCGTCGCCGCCGGTGACCTTGGCGAGAACGTGCTCACGGAAGGGCTTCCCCTCGTGCTCGAGCCCGGGCGTCGCCTCGCGGTGGGAACGGCCATCCTCGAGGTCACGAAGCGGTGCGAGCCGTGCACGTACCTCTATGACCTCCCCTACGTCGGCGCCTCGCGGGGCCCGGCGTTCCTGAAGACGCTCGTCGGCCGCCGTGGATGGTATGCGCGCGTCGTCGCGGAAGGCGTCGCGCGACCCGGCGATCCGATCACGGGGCCTTGAACGGTCCCGCACACCCCCCAAGCCCAAGCCTTCAAGTGGGACATGGACGCTCGCCCGGACGTGATCCAGGAAGCGGTCGTCTCGCTCCTCGACGGCCTGCCCCCGTGGTTGAGCGTCCTCCTGCTTGCCGCGGTTCCGGTCGTCGAGCTGCGTGGCAGCATCCCCCTCGGGCTCCTCTACTACAAGATGCCGCTCCACGAGGTCGTGTTCCTGAGCATCGTGGGCAACCTCCTGCCGGTGTACTTCCTCCTGCGCTTCCTGGGACCCGTCGAGCGCTTCCTCAGGCGCTGGAAGTTCTGGGACGCGTTCTTCACGAAGCTCTTCGACCGCACCGTCCGCAAGCTCGACCAGCAGATCAAGCGCTACGAGGCCTACGCGCTCACGATCTTCGTCGGGATCCCGCTCCCGGTGACCGGCGCGTGGACCGGCACCGCGGCCGCGCACGCCTTCGGCCTCAACCTCCGGACGAGCTTCACCGCGATCGCCTTCGGCGTCGTCATGGCGGCGGCGATCGTGACCGCGATCGTCGTGAGCGGGCAGGCCTTGTGGCTCCTCGCCTGATCAGCGCTCGTACATGCGCGCGGCTTCCGTGAATCCCGCGACGCTTCCTGCGTCGAGCCCCGGGAAGACCTCCACCTTGAGCAGGCGCGGCTCGACGAGCTCGACGAGCGCGACGCCCTCCACGCGTTCTTGATTGACGGCCGCGGGTCGCGCCGCCACCCGGTCCATGAGCCACCCCTCGCCCGGGCGGTCGAGGTCGACGTGCGAATACCTCACGAGCTCGAGCTTGAGGACGCCGCTTCCGGCTTCGACCCCGGCGGGGTCGGGACCGTTCCCTTTCACGCCGAACTGGCGCGCCTCGCCCGCGAAGTCGCCGATCGAGAAGCGGATCTGGGTCGGATCGATGTGATCATAGACGATCGCGAGATGGCCGGTCCAGTATCGCGCCGGATCGACTCCCGCGTATCCATTCGTCGCGACCCTGAACCAGTTTCCCACGAGGCGTCCTTCGACGTCGTAGTCGATGCGGCCCGCGCGCGGCTCCGCCATGCGCACGAGCTTCGCAAGAAGGAGGGCGCGCGTCTCGTTCTCGAAGTGCGGGAACGGGTCGACGGTGTGGACCTTCCAGGGTTCCCGATCGTAGAGCGAGGGCGTGAGGAATCCGGGAAGGACCACCCGCTCGTCGTAGACGCCGAAGTCGAGCGTCTGCCCGCCGATGCGGCCCACGACGGTTCCCGCCGCGACGGGAATCGCGAGCCCGCCGCGTCGCGTCGCGTTCTCGCGCCACGCGCGTTCGAGGTCGGGGGCAAGCGAGGTCACGAGATCGAGATAGCTCGTCAAGCCGCACGCGTGCTCGAGAACGATCCGGTACTCGCTCACGTTGCCCTGCCCCTGGCCATCGACCGGGCGGTCGCGGTGCGCGATGTCGACGATGAACGCGTCCCCGATCGCGAAGACCTCGTACGCGTCGCGCGGGGACCGGGGATCCGCGGGCGAGAAATACATGTGGTCGATCGGGGTGACGTGCGCTCCCGCGAGGTGACCGTAGGGGATGAGCGTCGCGAAATCCTCGATCCGCATCGGGGGATGCGTGAAGGACACGGGCCGTTCGCGACAGGTCGGTCGCGACGGCGGCCGCTCGCGGTCGGGCGCGTCCTCGCGCTTCCCGTCGTGGGTCGGCGCGCTCGGGCGGACCGGGACGTCCTCGGCGTCGCGGGACGCGCCGGGCGTCGTCGGCGCGGCGCCGAAGCATCCCGAAAGGAGGAGGGTCGCCACGAGCATCGTCGCGAGGCCGCTTCGCATGGGTGACCGTCGGTCACGCTCCGCTATAAGGGCGGCAGGAAGTCCCTTTGAAGCGGTTTCGACGGACGTTCCACAAGACCCTTCCGACGACCCGGGCGCGGCCGGCGCGTGTCCTTGCGGATCCTTCCCGTCGCGCTCGCGCTCCTCCTTCTTGCGGCCGCCTCCGCCCGGGGGGAGACGCCGGCGTCGACCGCGATCCGGCCCGACGGTTCGAGCGGCGCCGCCGCGCTCGAGGCGCCGGGATCCCCTGGCGAACCGGTCGCGGTCCGCGTTGCCGCAGGCCTCAACGCGGCGACGAACCTCGCCTTCGGCCCGGACGGGACGCTTTACTTCGGCGAGTGGAAGACGGGCGCCGTCTATCCCATCGGTCCCGACGGGCGACCCGTCCGCTACGGCACTCCCGTCATCGACGTCGGCGAACCCGCCTGGGGGAACGAGCGGGGTTTCATCGGCCTCGCGGTGGGGCCCGACGGAGAATTCTACACGTTCACGACATACGCGAAACCGGGCGGCGGCTGGTTCAACCGCCTCTCGCGCTGGGACGCCGGCGTCGAGACGCCGCTTCTTGACAACCTGGACGCGGGCGACTGGCACAACGCGGGGCGGATCCAGGTCGACGCGCGCGACGGCACGCTCTGGGTCGCCTACGGGGACGTCAACAAATACGCCGTCGCGCAGGATCCCACGGATCTGCGCGGCAGCATCCTCCACATGACGCGCGACGCGAAGCCCGTTGCGGGCAACGTCGCGGCCGATTCGCTCGTGTGGAGCTACGGACACCGACAACCCTTCGGCTTCGCCGTCGATCCCGTCTCCGGGCGGGTGATGGTCGCGGAGAACATGGACAAGAAGAACGACGAGGTCTCACTCGTCGCGCCAGGCGGCAACCACGGCTGGCCGCTTTGCGAAGGTCCCTGCGTCCCCGCGCGCGACGGCTTCATCGATCCCGTGCTCTATTATCCCGAGACCATCGGGCCGACGAGCGGCGCATATCTCGGGGGGCACTTCTATTTCGGGGACTTCAATCACGGGCAGGTCCACCGCGTCCACCGCGGCGCCGACGGCGGCTGGGCCGACGAGATCGTCTACAAGCATCCGCGCGCGCCGATCCTCGACCTGAAGCCGGGGCCCGAAGGCAACACGCTCTACTTCTCGACGTGGAGCGACATCTGGAAGCTCACGTTCCCAAACGTCGTTCCCACGAACGGTACGGACCCGTTCCCGAACGCGACGCGGCCGCCGCCGAACGGGACGTTCGGTCCCCCGACGGGACCGACGGGGCCGAGCGACGGACCGGCCCCGCGACCGACGCCCGCCTGGGGCGCGATCGGGGTCGTCGCGACGTTCGCGCTCGCCGGCCTCGCTCGCCGCCTCCCCCGCTGAAGCCCGCCCGGGCGAGGCCCCGCCGGTCCTCGATAATCTCAAGCCCATCCGCGACCCATGGTGGACGGGCCGAACCCCGCGCGGCCCAGGCTGAAAACGTGCTCCGTGTGCCCACCCGTCTCGGACCGAGCAGCATCCATGGGCTCGGCATCTTCGCGGTCGAACGCATCCCCGCCGGCACCGTCGTCTGGGACTTCGACCCGCCCATCGACCAGCGCATCCGCGTCGACGACCTCGCGAAGCAGCCCGATCACGTGCAACGCTACGCCGCGGTCTATGGCTATCGCGAAGGAGAATGGATCGTCCTTTGCGGCGACGATGCGCGCTTCATGAACCACTCGAAGAAGCCGAACTGCCAGAGCCACGCGGGCGCGACGATCGCGCGGCGCGACATCGAGCCCGGCGAGGAGCTCACCGACGACTACGAGACGTTCGATGCGGACTGGGAGAAGTACCGCGACTCGATGAGAGGCTAGCTCGCACGCGCGCGGCCCTCAACGCCATTCGGGTAGCCACGCGCGGAGCTCCACGTTGTAGGCGTTGACGCCTTCGTCTCCCGCGATCGTGACGACGTCGAAGGTCGACGCGAGCCGGGCGACGTGCCTTGCGCCCGTCGCGCTCGTCCATTCCAGCGAGGCGACGACGAGATGCGCGCCGAAGAACGCCGTGTTCGGGACGCGGATCTGGTAGACGCTCCTCCCCTGGGGGAGCGCCGACACCTGGCGCTCCCACGACGGCGCGGGAACGGGGGCGGTTTCGACCTCGTGCGGTCGAACGGCGATCACCCGGCCGTCCGCGGTCGCGACGAGGATGACGGCGTCCCCCGCTCCCGAGAGCGCATCCCGCGCGAGGGCGTGCGCCATCGCGGTCGCGTTCACCGTCGGCGCGAGCGGCACCGACCACGCAAGACCGCCGCCGCCGACGGCGCCCGTGAGGTTCACGAGCGAGCGCTCTCCCGTCCAGCTTTCGATGACGGCGGCGAGCGCGAGCTTCGACGAACCGGGCGCGCGCGGCATCCCGTCGCTCGAGGGGGTCCACCAGTGGAGCGCGCGGGCGCTCGAAGCCGGACTCGCGCGACCGCAGGCGTCGCGGACCTGGGGGCTCAGCTGGTATTGCCGTGGCGGCGCGGCGCACGCCTGGGCGGGCGAGGCTTCGTGGAGGAGATCGTCGAGACGGAGGTCGTGGTCGACCCCGCCCGTCGCGCCGCGCACGACCCGCAGGTGACCGCGGTCCGTCGCGAGCGCGACGAGCTCGCCCCGCGCGACGTCGCGCGCGGCGTGCGCGGCCGTGACGCGCGCCATCTCGCCCGCGGGCTTCGCGACCGTCCACGCCGGCGCGCCGTCGGCCGCATCCCAGGCCGCGACGGCGCCATCGACCCCGACGATGACGACGCGGTCCCGCGGGGCGGCGGGCGGCGCGGGCGGGGCGGGGTCGGCCGCGTAGCCGAGGAGCCGGATGCGCGGCTCGGCGAAGGCGCTCGCGACGCCGGCCTCCGCCGCTTGCCACCAGAGCGTCGCGCCCGTCGTGGCCTCGTGCGCCGTGACGTGGCCGTCGCTCCACGCCGCAAGGACGCCCTCGAAGGCGTCCGCGCCGACGCGGTCCGCGGCGACGAGGCCGACGAGGTACGGCGTCCCGGACGGTCCGCGCTCGAGGCGCCACGCTTCGGCCCCCGTGGAGGGATCGAGCCGCGCGAAGGCGCCGCCCGACCCGACGTAGAGCGCCCGGACGGGCGGGGACGCGATCGCCGAGGGGCCGCCGCCGAGCGTGGCGACGAACGCGAACGCGCGGTCTTCGTATCGGCTCGCGACCGAGGGCGGCGCGAACCCCGTCTCGGCGCTCCACGCGAGGGCCCCGTCCGCCCGAACGGCCTCCACGAGCCCTGCCGCGTCGATCGAGAAGGCGAGAACGCGCGAAGGATCGGCGGCCGATGCGCCGGTCGCGAGCGCGAGGCGCGGCGCGGCCGCGGTGCGGTTCCACGCGCTCGATCCCGCCGCGGGCGGAGGGG